>DYHP01000029.1 GCA_020724105.1 Candidatus Methylomirabilis sp.
AATCAGCATTGTTTTTTCTTGGGGTTTTTACAAAATACTCGGCTACTATCAACTTTCTTTGCCGTGGTGGGTTGAAAGTCCGTCGGTTTTATTCTTTTATGGCTTGCTATTTGTGATTTTTGATAAATCGCTTTGGAAACATCTTAAAAAAGTAAATTTTGTAAAAACACCGAATTTAATCGGCGAGTGGAGTGGCAATCTGAATTCGTCTTTTAATAATCACTCGTCAGAAGTAAAAGCGACATTGTTTATTTAAAGGCGGATGACACAAAGTCCAAAAGAATCATCTTGCCAAAATTTTTGGGGGACTTGGAGTGTCAAAATAAAATTTTTTTGGATTAGAAGGATACTATTTTAGTCGAAAAGAAGACAGGGTTTTTCGACTGGATAAAATTTTGGATATAGATAAACTTAATTGTTAGCAAGTTTCAGTGCTGGGCTCCGCTCACTACGTTCGCTCCGCCCCTTTATTGTTGGGGCGAAGCCCGGTGGTGAATCCCGTTAGAAATGAGATTTCTAACGGGGTGAATCGGAGGTTCTGCTACTGGGTTGATATACTGGGTATGGTTTTTGTTTCGATTATCATCTCGTTTGCCACGGCAATGATTGAGTTTTTTATTGGGCAAAGATTGGTTGTCATCATTCCTTACGCTTTTATTGTTCCAATATTATTGCTTGTGCCGAGGATTTTGGCGGCAACAGTTCCGGCAATTAAAAATAACGGCCTACCTGCGCAGGCAGGCAGCGGGCCGTGGCTTCTGCGGATTGAACTTTTGAGTTTTTTTGTTTTGGTCTTTAACGCGCCCGCCAGTTTATTTTTCCACAAAATGGGTTTTCAGTACGACAGATTTCTTCATTTCGCGGCCGGTTTTTTGATGTTTCTGATTTTTTTCCATCTTTGCTCATTGTTTGTCAAAGGCGGGGCGAACAATCATAAAAATAGAATTTTGTTTGTAAGCGTCATTGTAATTTTTTTGGGGAATTTTTTCTGGGAAGGCCTGCAGCATACCACAGACGATATTTTCGGCACAAAACTGTTTTTCGACATCAAACAAAGCGCGAACCGCGACTTTTTGGAAGATGTGATTTTTGGTTTTTCGGGCATGCTCGCGGCCGTTTTTTATATAGTTTATTCCTTTAAGAAAATTGCTCCGGCAGCAGACAGCGGCAAAGGAGGCGAATTTTCCGAGAAGTTTTAAAATTTTGTAATAAATATTCGGCTTTATTTGTTCCCGAAGCCGAACAAATAAAGCCGAACAAAAATGGGCGAAATTACGATATTTTTAGCGCATTCTTACGGACGCGATTCCATTGGGACTGACACCCGTAAGGGCGTCCTTCGTACTTTCGCAATTTTCGTAATTTCGTAGTGGAGTGAAATGCGTCTTGTTTTCGCGACTCACAATCAAGGAAAAATCAAGGAAATGCGGGCTATTTTGGCCGGGCTTGCTCTTGAAATTTTGGGTATGGACGACGTCGGCATTTTTGAAGACGTTGTTGAAGACGGTAAAACCTTTGAAGAAAACGCTTTGAAAAAAGTGAAATTTGTTTTAGAAAAATGTAAAGACATCGGATGTCCCAAAGGACATCCGATGTCGATACAACCATGGATAGTTGCTGACGATTCGGGGCTTTGCATCAGAGCGCTCGGCGGCGATCCGGGCGTATATTCGGCTCGTTGGGCCGGGGAAGAAGCAAGCGGCGAAGAAATCGTCAGATTTACGCTTGAAAAACTCAAAGATGTTCCCGAGGGCAAACGAGAGGCGCATTTTGAATGCGTTTTGGCTCTTGTCTCGCCCGCGGGCGAAACTTGGTTTTTCCACGGCCGCGTCCATGGCGCCATTGCTTTAAAACCGCGCGGCGCGCCGCACCCAAAACTGCCTTACGACGCCATTTTTATCCCAAACGGATATGAAACCACTTTCGCAGAAATGCCGCTTGACGATAAAAACCGCCTCAGTCACCGCGGAATGGCGTTCAGAAAGTTGAGGGAGTTTTTCGAAGAAATGAAATAGGTATTTCTCTTAAGCCCGCCCGAATGGATTTCGTAAATCCAAAGGATTTACGAAATCCCAAAGTCCAAATCAAATCTTTCTCTAACATATCTCAACTCAACAAACCCGTAACACGCGTTACGGGTTGTTTTAGAAGAATTCCCTCTTTATACCACCGTTAAAACGGTGGTATAATCTTATTGTAGGCACAGATATTTTATTTTTTTATGAATGAATCCAAACATCGCGCCGTGGGCGAATATCAGAAGTCGGCTTGTCGCGCCGAAGTTCCGCCAAAGGCGGAACGGAGGCGGACTTTTGATTTCGCAAAATCCAGGCCGAGTAAAAAAGAATCTTTCGGCGAAAAAACGCCGCCGCGTTTTCGCATTTTAAAACTTATTTTTATGTTTGCCGCTGTGATAATTTTTTGGCGGCTTTTTATTTTGCAGATTTTTACCCACAAATATTACGTCGAGCTCGCCTCAGGACAGCAGGATATTTACAAAGAACTCGAGCCCGAGAGGGGAGAGATTCTTTTTCGCGACGGCAAAACGGGCCAGCTGTACCCTCTGGCGGTAAACCAAAATTTTTATAACGTTTTCGCCGAGCCGAAAAACATTGAGCAAAAAGAGGTTCGCGGATACGCGTATAAACTCGCTCCGCTTTTGGAAATGACGGAAGACGAAATCATGGCCAAACTTTCAAAAAAAGACGACCCTCACGAACCGCTTAAATCAAAAATTTCCGAAGAAACTTACAAAAAAATCAAGGAATTGAATTTGCCCGGCATTGGCGCGGATAAAACTCCGGTCAGATTTTATCCGGAAAAAGACGTTGGCGGGCAGATTTTGGGATTTGTCGGCGAGGATGAAAGCGGAGAGAGACGCGGCAAATACGGCATTGAAGGATATTTTGACAATGAGTTGAAGGGCGAAAAAGGTTTTATGAAATCGGAACGCGACGCGCTGGGGCGATTGCTTTTTGTGGGAGATTTTACCATCGAAGAAGCGCGGCGCGGCTTTGACATTGTTTTGACTCTTGACAGAAACATCCAGTTTTTCGCCTGCCAAAAGTTGAAAGAAGCGGTGGCTCGCCACGGCGCCGACGGCGGAACGGTGATTATTTTAAATCCCTTAACCGGCGCGATACTTGCCATGTGTTCTGCGCCGAATTTTGACCCGAATGAATACAATAAAATAAAGGACATCAGCGTTTTTAACAATCCGGCGATTTTTTACCAATACGAGCCGGGCTCGATTTTCAAGGTGGTTACTATGTCCGCCGGTTTGGATTTGGAAAAAGTAAATCCCAATTCCATGTATAACGACAGCGGCGAAGTGAAAATCGGTTCGCATACAATCCAAAATTCCGATTTGAAATCCTACGGGACGCAAACAACGACGCAGGTTTTGGAAAAATCGCTTAATACCGGCGCGGTTTTTGTCGCAAGGCGCGTCGGCGCGAAGGATTTTCGCCAATATGTTGAAAATTTCGGTTTTGGGTCGCCGCTCGGTCTCGAATTGCAAAAAGAAGTGTCGGGCGACACGAGTTCTTTGAGAGAAAAAAATGAAATTTATTTGGCGACCGCTTCTTTCGGACAGGGCATTTCGGTCACTCCCTTGCAAATCGTCAGCGCTTTTGCCGCGATTGCCAACGGCGGAGTTTTAATGAAACCGTATATTGTTGAAGAAATAAAAAAAAGCGATGGCATGGTTTTAAAAACAGGGCTAAAGGAGATAAGGAAAGTCATTTCCGAACGCACTTCAAACTTGCTCGGCGCGATGTTGGTTTCGGTTGTTGAACGGGGGCACGGCAAAAGAGCGGGGGTCGCGGGATACTTTATCGCCGGTAAAACCGGCACGGCGCAGGTGCCGAAAAAAGGCGGCAGGGGATATGAGGAAGGAGTGACCATCGGTTCTTTCGCGGGTTTCGGGCCGGTAAATAATCCGATTTTCGCCATGATGGTCAAAATTGACAACCCGAAAGACGTGCAATGGGCCGAATCCACCGCCGCGCCGGTGTTTGGAGAAATCGCCAAATTTTTATTGCAGTATTTTGAAATTCCTCCGGAGAGATGAAGTTTTAATTTTGGCGCTTTCGTGTCATTCGAATGATTCTTAAATATTTCCCGAATCAGGTTTTTCTGGTAAGATATAAGTATGAACATGAAGAATAAAAAATTATTGCTGTTTTATATAATTTTAATCGTCGGTTTTGTAGTTATTGTCATCGGTTTTGTTTCTTATTCTCGGAATCCGATTTCAAATTAAGATTTAAGATTTATGAAGATAATAATTTTAGCCCGCGACATGCAACATTCGGAAGGGGAAAACGATACTTATGGACGAGGAAACAATGATGACGCGCTGGGAATCAAAAAAACGCTGGCCGATTTGCACGATGTCAAAATTTTGTCGGTCAACGAAGACACATATTTGAAATTAAAGGAAGAAAAACTCGACGTTGTTTTTAATTTGGCTGACGACGGTTTCAGAAGCGACCCGACTTTGGAGCCGCATGTGGCGGCCATGCTTGATGTTTTAGGTATTCCTTATACCGGCAATAACTATTTCGCTTTGGCGTTATGTCAAAACAAAGCCAGAGCCAAAGAGATTTTAGCATATCATAGCATTCTAACTCCGAAATTCCAGGTTTTCAGTGCGATTAATCGCAAAATCAATCCCGAACTGAAATTTCCTTTGATTGTCAAACCCATTCGCGAAGACGGCAGCGTCGGCATTAAAGAGCGGTCGGTAGTCTATAATAAAGAACAACTGAAGGAGCAGGTTGAACATATTTTGACGGTCTACAAGCAAGAAGCATTGGTAGAAGAATTTATTGACGGTCGGGAATTCAATGTGGCGGTTATTGGAAACAAGCGCTCCCTTGTTTTGCCGGTGGCTGAGATAAATTTCACCGAAATACCCAAAAACACGCCCAAAATCGTGAGTTACAGGGCAAAATGGGTGAAGCAGAGCCTTGTTTTTAAAAAAACGCCGGTAATTTGCCCCGCCGCGATTGATGAAACGCTCGCCGAATTTGTAAAAGAAACCGCCAAAAAATGTTATAAAATTTTCGGCTGCAGGGGATACGCAAGGATTGATTTTCGGTATGAGGAAAATGTAAGGACATCGGATGTCTCGAGGACATCCGATGTCGATACAGATCAGAAAAAAGAAAACAAACTTTACGTTTTAGAAGTTAATCCCAACCCTGACATTTCCGAAGACGCGGGAATTACGAAAGCGGCCGTCGCCGCCGGGATGAGTTACCGGGATTTGCTTTTAAAAATCATTAATTACGCTCTCGTAGAAGCCAATTAACGCTATAACTACGCCATCAGACGCCAAAAATCTGGCGTAAAATGGCGTTGTGATTGCGTAAAGTGGCGATTTTATGAGAAATTTATTTAACCCGAATTCGCAAGAGCCGTTTAAAATCAGCCGGACAAAAATAGAATTATTCATTGATTGCCCGCGATGTTTTTATTTAGAATTACGAAAAGGGATTAGTCGTCCGCCCGGTTTTCCGTACACATTAAATAATGCCGTTGATTATCTCTTGAAAAAGGAATTTGATATTCATCGAGCCAACGGAGAGCCGCATCCATTAATGAAAACATATAAAATTGACGCCGTTCCATTCGCTCATGAAAAATTGGATTATTGGAGACGAGTGGGGATTTATTATGACCATAGACCAACTAATTTTATCATTTACGGCAAAGTTGACGATATTTGGGTTGACAAAGACAGGAATTTAATAATTGTTGATTATAAGGCGACGAGCACGAGCGAAGAAATAGATATGGAAACAGGCAAGCCGCACCATTTGACGTATAAAAGAGAGGTGGAAGTTTATCAATGGTTGTTCAAACAAAAAAAGTTCAAAGTTTCTGACACCGCTTATTTTGTTTATGTAAATGCTCTAAAAGATAGAAAAGCGTTTGATGGGAGGTTGGATTTTGATGTTCGGATTATTCCGCACAAAGGGACTGTTGGGTGGGTGGAGGACGCGATTTTGGCGGCTCACAAATGTTTGTTTGCCGACACATTGCCGAAGCCCTCGGCTGATTGCGAATATTGCGCGTATCGGCGAAGGGCGCAAGACATAGAAGTAACTTAACGCGAATCGGGACTGACACCCGCAAGGACTCCATCGGGATTGAGCCGGCCCAAATAGGGATAAATTCGGATTATTTGGATGATATTATGTTTATGAATTTAAAAGATTTGATTCGTGAAATCCCCGATTGGCCTCAAAAAGGCGTAAATTTCAAAGACATCACGCCGCTGCTAGAAAATGGGGAAGCGTTTAAATACGTTATAGACAAACTCGCCGAACCTTTTCTGTTTCAAAATAATGTCATTGCCCGGCTTGACCGAGCAGCCCAGGAAAGGAACGATGTGGATTCTCTGGTCAAGCCAGAGAATGACAAACGGGTTGACAAAGTCGTCGGCATTGACGCGCGCGGATTTTTGCTCGCCGCGCCCGTAGCTTACAAACTCAGTTGCGGACTTTCCATTGTCCGCAAGAAAGGCAAATTGCCTTACAAAACTATTAATCAGAAATATTCTTTGGAATACGCTTCAAATATAATAGAAATGCACGAGGATACAATCAAAAAAGGGGAGAAGGTGGTTTTAATCGACGATGTTTTGGCAACCGGCGGAACGGCGCGCGCGGCAATAGATTTGATAGAAAAATTGGGAGGAGAGGTGGTTGGAATCGGGTTTTTGATTAATCTGAAGTTTCTAAATGGTGAGGAGAATATCAAAGAATACAATGTTTATTCGTTGGTAGAATACTAACCCATAGAAGCAGATAAACGCAGATAGTGACGCAGAACTACGCCGAATTTCCGCGTTTATCCGCGTAATTATCCGCGTAAAGCGAAGCGATCTGCTTCTATGAATATATGCTCGGTATTTTTGGCGGGTCGGGGTTTTATAAATTTTTGGACAATGTCAAAGAGGTGGAGGTTGAAACGGAATTCGGCAAGCCGTCCGATAAAATTTTTATCGGCGAATACAAAGGCAAAAAAGTGGCATTTTTGCCGCGCCACAGCAGGGCTCATAATTTTCCGCCTCACAAAATCCCTTACAAAGCCAATATCGCTGCGTTTAAAAAATTGGGCGTCAGGCAGATTATCGCTCCCTGCGCCAGCGGCTCGCTCGCGCCAAATATCAAGCCGGGCGATTTTGTCGTTTGTAATCAGTTTGTCAATTTTACTTGGGGGCGGGACGATACGTTTTTTCATGGCAGTAGCCACCCACGAAACTACGAAATTTCTACGAATTCTACGAAAGATTCAGATAACGTTATTGCCCGACTTGATCGGGCAATCCAGGACGGTCCATCGGTGGATTCGCCAGTCGAGCCAGCGAATAACAGTTGGTGGAACAAAGTTGCCCATATTTCCTGCGCCGAACCGTACTGCCGATATTTAAGCGACCTGATTTTTGAAGTTTGCCAAAATTTGAGAATGCCTGTCCACAAAGACAAAACCGTCGTGGTTATCAACGGTCCGCGCTTTTCAACAAAAGGGGAGAGCCGGTTTTTTTCAGAGCAGGACTGGGACGTGATAAATATGACCCAGTACCCCGAGGCGATTTTGGCGCGCGAAGCCGAGATTTGCTACGCTGCCGTTGCTTTGATTACCGATTACGACGCGGGCCTCGAAGGAAATCCCGACATTAAACCCGTAACGCTTGACGAAGTGCTCAAAGTTTTCAACGAGAACAACGAAAAAATTAAAAAAGCCCTTTTTGAGGTAATTGATAAAATCGACGAAAATCGCGACTGCCCGTGCCACAAAGCGCTTGAAGGGGCGGTGATTTCATAAAAATAAAATCATCCTAACCTGCAAATTTACCTGCCCGCCATGATATTTCTGGCGCATCCTTACGGATGCTATTCCATCGGGATTGACACCCGTAAAGGTGTCTGCGGACAGGCGTTAGCAGGCGGGTCCGGATGCCCCCAATTCGTTAAGATTTGGAGTATTCGGACACATTCGGATTGTTCGGATGATTTTTTATTTACGCCTCTTTTTAATTTTTTTCCAATAATAAAGCAAAAGCAGAATTTGAATAATGAAGGTTATCGACAAAGTGATGAGCCCCGCCAGCCACAGGTAAAAGACATAAGGTTTTAAGATTAGAATTAAGAACGGCTCGGTAAACGGACTTTCTATGCCTTCTGGCGTGACAAGCGCGGCGCGTAATTCATATTTGCCTGCAGGCAAAATCTTTTTGAAGGCAAAAAACCATCGTCCTCGTTCATCGGCCGATATATCGTGTTGCGTTTCTGCGCCGGTTTGCTTGTCGGTTATTTTTAAGATGACGTTCGATTTCGGCGGGGATGAACCCTCAACCACAATCGGGTCGCCGCTCCAGAGTTTGCTGGTGATAAATTCAATTATCGGCGGTCCGGCTTTGATAATTTCTATTTCTTTTTCCGATTCCTTGTAATTTCCGGCAAAATCAAAGGCGATGACTTTTATGCTGTGCTTGCCCGCAGGCAGTTTTTCCGGAATTTTGAAAGTGGTTGAATCCTTTGTTTTGCGCCAAGTTACCGGTTCTTTATCGTCAATGGAAATTTGATAGTAATCGATTCCCGAGGTTGCGTCAGACGCTTCAAAAATTAATGTTGGCTGGAATTCGGTGATTTTTGTATCTTCCTTTACAAAAACAGAGAAGGGAAGCGGCGGTTCGGTGTCAATCTGGGTTTTAAAATGAGTGATTTCTCCCCAACCGGCGGAATTTTTTAATTTTATGTGCAAATACCAAACTCCGTCGCGGTCGGCCGCGAAGGTTCTGGAATTAAACAAACCGTCCGACAAGTTTCCCGGGTCGGAGCGCGGAGATTGATTAAAAAGAATGCTTACGCCAGTTATGTTTTTAACGAGCGGCCATTTAAATTCCGCAGTCCGGTTGGCGTACCATTTGTTTTGGTCGGGATGGGTTGGAGATGAAACGGCCGGCGCCACAGGCGTCCCGACCGGCGCCGCTGGCGCGGGTGGGGCAACTTCGGCGGCAGTGATTGTGTAACGGCCGCTGCCGAGCGCTTTGGTGATGTCCGTGCCAAAACCGTCGTTTGCCAGTATTGTTCCTGACGAAAAATTAACATCCGCGGTTCCTTGTTTTTTGCCGCGGAAAGTTACGGTAAAAATTAAGGCCGAGCCGCCTTTAAACCCAGGATTCGGCAAGCCGCCGGCAAAACTGATTGTCCCATCCGCGTTTGAAAAGGTCGGCGCTTGCGGCCAGAGAGTGAAGATGGAACCGGCTTGGGATACGCGGACTACTTCCAGCAAGTTGTTAGAAAAACGGATGGTTCCTTGGGCGGCGTTGCAAGTTTCGTCAGGCGACGAAAGACGGATTCCCAAATTAAAACTCTCTCCGACTCTAAAAGTTCCGCCCGTCATTGCGAAAAAAAGAGAAGCGGACGGACGAGTTTGGGCACGGCTGAAACCAAAAACCAAAAACCAAAAACCAAAAACACAAATTAAAAGTACAAAAATTTTTAGCCTTCGTTCTGTCATAAGACATTATCTTTTTTCCGTGATTTTTTTAGAGTAATTAGAATAATTAGGGCAATTAGAATAATTAATGAGACAAAGAAGAAAATATAGATATGACATGGAGTAATTTTTAATGGGGGTATTGTATAGATTATTTCGTTCCCCGCTTTGTCTATCGCCTTGATTTTAATTTCGCTTTTTCTGGATTGGTCTTTCAAAACAAGCGCTGAAATACGCGGATCAAGGACGCTGAACGACGCTGATTCGCCCGGCGGCGTTTCAGCGACAAGCGTTCTATCAATACCCGAGACATTATCTTTCGCAATGAAACTTAAAAAATATTGATTGTCAAAAATTTGCGGGTCTTTATCTACTTTAACTTCAATGATCTCCGGTTTTTCGTTGTCAATCATTATTCTGAAGGTTGATTTTGAAATTTTTAGAGATTCGACCTCCTGAGAAGGTCGAATCTCTTTAAGATGAAAATAATAAACGCCGTTTTCCAAACCGCTCAATTCAATTCCCTCCTTTGCCAAGGCTTCGGCGGGCAGGCCTTCGGGCGTGGTAAAATCCGGTTCGTCGTCAGGTTCGGCAAGCGGGTCTTTTGAGACGATGTAGCTGTAAGAGGAGCCCGGCGTTTGTTCCCAGTTAATCTCCACTATTTTGCTTGCGTACCATTTGTTTTGGTCGGGATGGTCGGGCGAATTTATTTCAAGAAGTTCTTCTTTGGCGATAATTTTGTAATTACCCTCCAAAAATTTTTTTGCCGCTTCGGTGCCGGCACCGTCGTTAAGCAAGATTTTTGAGGTCGCGGACCACGAAAGATTGACATCGGATGTCGTAACGACATCCGATATCGTCAATATTATTGAAAAAAGTTTACCATCGCCAACAAATCCGTTCGGGATTCCGCCAACAAAGGCAATTTCGCCGTTTTTTATTTTAGGCGCCTCCGGCCAGAGGTCGACGACAGAGCTGCCGTTTGAAATGTCCATAACTTCCAAAACATCTTTCGGATAAATAATTTTTGCGTCAATTGTGTTAATGCTTTGATTTTCCGTATCAATCCGCGCTTCAATCATGAAAGATTCGTTGTCGGGGATTTCATTGGAAGAGGGGAGGAAATAAAGGGTTGCAGCATTGGTTACGTTGCAAAACCAAAAACTAAAAATCAAAAACCAAAGACAAATATGTAAAAATATAAAAATCCTCACTTTTTTCATATCAAAACTTTTTATTCCAGTAGTACATCATAATGCTAAAATCTGTTAAACCGACTTTTCCGTCTTTATTTATATCAACGCAGGGATGGATGATTTTGGCGGCGCGCCACCAAAACATTAAAATGCTGAAATCATAGATATTCACTTTGCCGTCAAGGTTTACATCGGGCCCGCGGCATTCGCGCACCGCGGAAACCACGGCAAATTGCAGAATCTGCGTTTGAGGGCTTTGCAATCCCTTGGGCGTTTGGGCGCTGGCGACCACAAAATACGTTCCTTCGGGAAGCGGCCCCGTGTCAAGAGGTGAACTCCAATATCCGTGTTTGTCGGCATTAACTTGTTGCGTCGCGTCGCGGGGCACGACAATCGTCGTGACGTTGCTTTCGGGATAAGTCGCTCCGAAAATGTTTAATTTCGCGCCTCTTACGATTCTTTGGGGCGTTAGTTCAATAGTGGGCGGCAAAAAAATGTTTTCAATCGTCGTAATGGCGCCCTCAATGACGCTTACCATTATTGAAACGGTCATTGTCGGCCTTTTTTCCTTATCTTCCGCGGCAAGGGTGAAGT
>DYHP01000001.1:0-23339 GCA_020724105.1 Candidatus Methylomirabilis sp.
GCAATGATTGTTATCTTAATGTAGCCGCGAATGAGAATTAACTTAATATCAGTTCAATATGTTATATCAGATTGATGTTTATTTATTCAGATTGCTCAATAATCTGGCCGGTCAGAGCAGGGTTTGGGATTGGTTTTTTTATTTTTGCGCGGTTTATTTGATGTTTGTTTTAGGCGCGGCGGTTTTAGGGTTGTTTTTGTATTATTTTTGGCGAAGCGGAATAAATCCCCCTCAATCCCCCTTTAAGAAAGGGGGAATTAAAGGGGGATTTTCTGGGGCGTATTCATTTTTGTTTTTATTGGTTACCACCCCGATTTTGGCTTATTTTCTGAAAATAATCATCAATCTTATTTATTTCCGCCCGAGGCCTTTTGTGGCGCTGGCAGACGTTCATCAGTTGTTTTTCAAGTCGCCCCTTGAAGCATCCGTTCCCTCGGGGCACACTGTCGTGGCTTTTGCCTTAGCATTCGCCGTTTTTTATAAAAACAAAATTTGGGGTTCGGTTTTTTTGGTTTTGGCTGCGGCGGTGGCGTTGGGTAGAATTTTCACAGGCGTTCATTACCCGCTTGATATAGTTGCGGGGGTGATGGTCGCCTTCTTAGCGAGTTTAAGTTCTATTAGAATTTCAAAGCGACTTTTTAATGCTTCTATATGAGAAAAAAATCAATAATTGTCGCGGTCAGCGGGGGTTTTGATCCTCTGCATGCCGGCCATGTCCGTTTGTTTTGTGAAGCGAAAAAACTCGGCGACAAGTTGGTCGTCATTTTAAACAACGATAATTGGCTCAAGAAAAAGAAAAGAATTCTTTTTATGACGGAGCGAGAACGTAAAGAAATTATTAAAGCCCTTCGATGCGTAGATAAGGTTGTTTTGACTAACCACCCTCGCAACCCGAAAGATATGAGCGTCTGCAATGAGCTCGAGAAAATTCGGCCCGATATTTTCGCCAACGGCGGAGACAGGACTCATAAAAATATTCCGGAAGTTGAAGTTTGCAAGAAGGTTGGCTGTAAAATGGTTTTTGGCGTCGGCAAGGGAGGAAAAATCCAATCCAGTTCCTGGCTGCTTGAAAAATATATTAAAAATTTTTTAAGTTGAGGCGATTATGCGTTATATTATAATAATAATTATTATTTTGTTGCTCATAATTATCCCAATAGGATATTTTTTAAATTTATTTTATTTAAGTTCGCCCCGCGCTGATGCGCCGACAGTCAAGTTTATAATCGAAAAAGGCGATGGGGTGGGGAAAATCAGTTATAAATTGAAAGAAGGCGGAATTATCGGCAGCCGATTTTGGTTTGAAACCTTCGTGTGGCTAAAAGGCGTCTCGGGCAATTTTCAATACGGCATTTTTGATTTGAAACCCGGGATGAGTTATAAAAAAATCGTTGAACTCGTGACTGCGCCCCAAACATTTGAAAACCAAATCACGATTATTGAAGGTTGGGATTTGCGAGACATCGGTTCTTATTTCGAAGGTCGGGGATTGTTTAAGACAGAGGATTTTTGGAAGGCCGTCGGCGAGCCGGCGGTTGATTATAGCAAAAAAACCGCGCCGAAGTTGTTAAAAGATTTGGCGAAGGAGTACTCTTTTTTGTCGGATAAGCCGAGTTACGCGACTTTGGAGGGTTATCTCTTCCCCGATACTTACAGAATCGGCAAAAATTCAAGTTTGGAAAGCGTAGCAAGGAAAACGCTTGATAATTTTGATAAAAAATTGTCGCAAGATTTGAGGGACGAGATTAAAAAACAGGGCAGGACGATTTTTTCGGTCATAACAATGGCGAGTATTATTGAAAAAGAGGTTAAAATTTACGAAGACCGGCAAATGATTTCTGACATTTTTTGGCGTCGTTTGCGCGCTTATATGCCTCTGCAGGCCGATTCCACGATAAACTATATTACCGGTGGCAAGGCGCCGGCAGTTAGTTACGCCGACATTGCTGTCAAATCGCCGTGGAACACTTACAAAAATCAGGGTTTGCCGCTTGGGCCGATTGGCAATCCCGGGCTTGAGGCGATAAAAGCCGCCATTTATCCGAAACACAATCCTTATTGGTATTTTTTGACCACGCCCGATGGAGACGTTATTTACAGCAAAACGCTCGACGAGCATAATCGGAATAAGGCGAAGTATCTTAAATAATCTTTGACTTTTGATGGGCTATTGACAATTTTTGCTTTTTATAGTAAGGTGAAGTTATAATTTCGATCTTTAAAATCAGGGAGGAACAATGATTGAAACGACAGGTCCGATTTATTTTTTGACTTATAAAGCGAGGGATGGGCTGAAAAGGCTGAAAATCCAAATCAGTCCCAAAAGAATCGACCCCAGACGTGAAGCCTTAGAAATTCTTCCGTTGCTTATCCGCAGATTGTCAAAAAAAGACAAAACGGCGGCAAATTTTAGGGTTGAGGAAGTTGTCGAATTTAGAATGGACTAAAAAGAAAGCGTAGCGACGTATTTTAATACGGAACGAAGCCCCCGTACCAAGTTGCGGGCAAACGAAACACCCAAGAACAACGGAAGCCGAATAGGCGGTTTCCGTGAGATTGAGAAGCAAAAAACCTTAAAAGCCGCACCGAATTTACCGGGTAGTGAAACTTGTTTCTACTACTCGGCTTTGGTGCGGGGGAGAAAAAGAAATGAAAAACACGAGAAAGCACCTGATTTGTCTTATGCTGGGACTCTTAGTTCCGATTTTGTTTGCGGTATTTTATCTTTGTGGTTGCGAGAAGGTCGAAAAGAATTATTACACCATTCCAGGCGGTTACGAAACCGTTGACGGAGAATACAGGGTTGCGGTTATAGAGGTTGAGGATACTTGTTCCCCCGAAGAGGAACTTGCCGAAACCTGGTGGGATACTTTCTCCGTAGTTGTTCAGGAAAAAAGAGATGACGGAGGTTACTTCGTTGATATGAGTATTGACGCGCTTTGGTTTGGCGGAGTGAAAGTGGCGGAGGACGGTTCGTTTCATTATGAATATCATGATGAGTGGTGGCAGGAAAATTATTTGCTCAATGGCACATTGACTCCCGAGGAAGTTGACGCGACATTGACGCTCCAGGCGCTCGATTGGGATGGCGGGGTATATTGTTATGCGACATATGAGATGAGGGGTTACAAACTTTATGTGAACGCCCCTCCGCCGGATGATATGGAACGATAAGATTCAAGATTAAGATTTAAGTTGTCAGTTTAAGAGCAGAAAAAATCTGCTCTTTTATTTTTATGTAAATTATTCTGTACTCCCATAGTCTGGACTATGGAACTATTACGAAGTCTTGTGAGGTTTTGTTTTTTGTTGTCGGTTATGTTAAACTTTATAAAGAATACGGAACAAAAATATGTTCATTGATTACAAATCAGAACTAAATCCCGAACAATATAAAGTGGTAACCAAAGCCGACGGTCCCTGCCTTATTCTTGCCGGCGCGGGTTCGGGCAAAACGCGGACAATCGTTTATCGCGTGGCTTATTTGATTGAAAAAGGCGTTAATCCTCAAAACATCCTTCTTTTGACCTTTACCAACAAAGCGGCAAGGGAGATGGTCGGCAGAGCGATGGATTTACTTCAGGGTGCGACCCTGAAATTTCAGGGTCGCACCCTGAGGTTTCCTTTTTCCGGCACTTTTCATCATTTCGCTAATTTGGTTCTGCGCAAATACGCCCCGGTTTTGGGCTATAAGGAAAATTTCACCATTTTGGACGAGGAAGACAGCCGCGATTTGATTAAAAACGCCTTAAAAACTGTTATTACGAATAAGGAAATTAAACCGCCATCGCCCGCGATTTTGCAGGCATTATGGAGTTATTGCCGCAATTCCCAACATAATTTCAAAGATGTTTTAGGCGGCCGTTATCCGAAGTTTTATTCCTTGCAGGGCGTTTTGTGGCAGGTTTTGCAACTTTACGAGAAAAAGAAAAAAACGGCGAATGTTATGGATTTTGACGATCTGCTTTTAAATTTGCTTTCCCTTTTAAAAAGTACTGAAGAAATTCGGAACAAAATGACGCATCATTTTAAATATATTTTGGTTGACGAATATCAGGATACGAACTGGGTCCAAGCGCAGATTATTTATTATTTGACGTCGCATTACAAAAATATTTTGGTGGTGGGCGACGACGCCCAAAGTATTTATTCTTTTCGCGCCGCGGAAATTAAAAACATTTTAGATTTTCCCAAGGTTTTTCCCGAAACAAAAATTTATAAATTGGAAAAAAATTACCGCTCAACGCCGGAGATTCTCGGCGTTGCCAATGAAATTATCTCCAAGAATTTCAATCAATATCCGAAAATTCTGCGGCCTGCCTCGCCGAAGCCTTCGGGCGAAGGCGGGCCGGTTTGCGATTCTTGCGTCAAGCCGTTTTTAATTCCGGCGGCATCAACGGGGAGCGAGGCGAAATTCATCGCCGAAGAAGTTTTGCGGTTGCGGGACGAAGGCGTTAAACCTCGCGACATCGCCGTGCTTTTCCGCGCCGCCTACCAATCGGAAATGCTTGAAATGGAGCTCAATCGTCGCGGCATTGCCTACGAATACCGCGGAGGCATGCGCTTTTTCGAGAGGGCGCACATTAAAGACGCCGCGGCTTTTTTAAGAATTTTGAATAATTTTCGCGACGAGCCGAGTTGGTTGAGAATTTTAAATTTACAGGAAGGGATAGGCGAAGAAACTTCGGCAAAAATTTTTGAAAATATTTCAAAAATATCAAAGTTTGAGGATGTTTTTTATTTGTTCGGGGATCCAAACTCAAGGATTTCGGGACTCCTCAGGGATTCCCGAAATCCCCTAGTCCAAAATCCCAAAGATTTCCACGAAACTGGACAGACCCAACAGATTTCCTCGCGCGCGGGTTTCGGCTGGCAGACGCTCCTTAAAATCTTAAAAAAGATTAACGGGCAAAATCCGCGCAAAGCCCTGGAATCTTTGATTGAATCCGATTACGGCGATTATTTAATCGCCAATTATCCGAACGCCGAGGAACGCATGGACGATTTGAAAGCGCTGGCGGAGTTTGCTTCGCGATACGAAAATCTCAATGATTTTCTGTCGGAAATGAGTCTGCAGGAAAGTTTTTCCAAGGAGCGAGTGATGGAGAAGCAGGACAATGAAGAAAAAATCATTCTTTCCACTGTGCATCAAGCAAAAGGTCTTGAATGGAATTCGGTTTTTGTTATAGGGTTGGTTGAAAAGCAATTTCCGCATTACCGCGCCATGGATGAGTTGGGCGGCGTTGAAGAGGAAAGAAGATTGTTTTACGTCGCCGCGACCCGCGCCAAAAGAAATCTGTATTTTAGTTATTCGCTAACCCAAGGATTCCACCTTCGCCCTTCGGGCTTCGGCGGACAAGTCGGCGAGCAATATCTGGTCCAGCCGTCGAGGTTTGTAAGAGAAATTCCGCCTCGCTTGCTTGAAAAACTGACGATTGATGACAATGAAGAGATTGAATTAGAAGATTAAAGAATTTAGTAAGGCTTGGTGAAGGGTTGTTAATCTCAACAAAAATTTATTCGTTCGCTTCGTTCACTCTAAATTTTTGGAGATTAACAAAAAAGCCCCTTACTAAAAAGCAAGGGGCGATGTTTTAAATCTTTAAGGTTTTACTTTAATAGTTTTGTTTCAAGATGATATCTACCGTCAGGATATAAAACAGCGGCTTCGGCTATTGATGTGACAACTGGGGAATATTCTTCTCTGGCAGAATAGGATTCAAAATAACGATGGGTGGAAGAACAAATAACAATATGCTCTTCTTTATTTTTAATAGAGAAGTCAATTAAATTTCCTTTTTGGTCATAGACATAATTCCGGCAGCGCCGTATATTGATGCCGCCCGTGGGAGTGTGGACATGCGCCATAGTGATAAATTGTATGTGAGGTAAAAAGATTAAGGGGCGCGCGGCGGCGTTCAATTTTCCCCCGGGCGTTAACGCTCCGCTTTTGCCATGTCTGAAATAGAAAGTGAAGAAGTGTTCTTTCCAAGATATTACCATAATAGCGGGCTCATTATAGTAAGGGATTCCGTAATAATCGCAAATACCTAATTTGAGAGGGTCTATATCTGTGGCTTTAATAACTCGGGATTCATGATTCCCGGGTAGAATGAGTAGACATTTGTGTGCAACGGGTTTGATTTCTTCTCTGAATTGTTCAATCTGGTCGCGGGGCCTAATTTTTTGCCCGTAAATTGCGCCCGGCACCGATGAAGCCAGCGCCATCTCCACAAGGTCGCCAACAGCCACCATTAGAGCGTGGTCCTTATTAGCCACTATCGAGATGCATTTATTGAATCCCTCTTTTTCAAATCCTTCGCCGCCAAAGTGAAAATCCGCAAGAAAATAAATTTTCAGTTTCGGAAAATCTGCATCAACTTGGACGAACAAGAGAGGTATTCTTGCTTTGCGCCCGGGGTATAATTTTTCAATCGGCAAAGGAGTCCAGCATCTCACGTTTAGTTCTTTATTTTCGAGTGGGGGCATTATTTTTTGCGGGAGAAGTAAATTTGTAGACACTGCCCGATAAACAGGCCGAAATTCCTTGTCAGGTAAAGTAAAAATTTTATAATTTTTTCTATTTTTTTTAAGAAGTTTTGCCACTTCTTTATCATCAAGCCCCAGTTTTTGGGCGATTGCCTCAGATGACAGGACGGATTTGCACAATTCCTTTTCGATGAATTCTATGAATTCCTTTTCCGTATCCCTTTTTATTTCCATTTCACCTGCTCCTTATTGGCTCAGGCCTTTACGACCGCTGTTATAGATGATACAGGCATACGAACCGTAGGGAGATGGTCCTTGTCCTTTCTTTTCCTCCACAGAACCCTCATGCTTTTTGAATCCAGGCGTAAGGATTAAGTATCTCGATTTAAAAGGCAGGTCGCAGTTTATCATATCAATACTTAGACAAGCGACATCAAGAGCGTAGCCGGCGCAAGAATGACTTGTGATAAGAAAATCAATGTTTTCAAGGGACTCCAGTAAATTATAGGCAGGATTTATCATTGAGCCGCGTTTTTTGGCGGTGCTTGTTCCGTGGATGCAGTAAAACGAGGTGTGATTACCCTTCCAGCTAATCTCAGCGTTGACAGGCCTTTCAAAATAGGGGATACGCAAGCGCTCGCACACATCTTTAACGGGGTCAAACCCAATAATTTTTTTAATCCTTTCTTCCGTGCACCCTTGATGCGCCCAAAGTATCTTATGGGCAATGGGCAATAATTTTTCGTTAAGTTCGTCCTGACTTTCTAAAATTATGAATTCTTTATGGCCCTTATCGCGGATTTCCGGTATACCGATAATCGCTCCGTTAAGTATAACAAACACATCAGGGTGGCTCCTTATCCAATTGATGTAACTGCCAAATCTTTCTTTATCAAACAATCTGGTGCCTAAATGGCATTCGGCGATTTGGGCTATCCTAATTCCTCTCCAGTCCAGATTGTCGGGAAAAGTAATTAAGATAATAGAATCATCTGTGGGATGCAACTTGGGCGTCCATACTTTCTTTTCAACTTTACTCGGCGTAAGATTATTAAGATGGTAAAGATAGACCTTGTCGCCTTGCTCGTTGCGGAAACTCATAAGGGAGAATTTTTTAATTTCTTTGGGCAATATCTTGGGGATATTCTTTTCGGCGATCTGAAACACAGAGGCGATTTCACCGACCGTTTTCTGCTCTTTCAGAAATTCCAATAAATTCTTTTCGGGGATTTTTTTGCCGTTTTTCCCGTTCCCTCTGTTTTTTGCCATTATTGTCTCCTTCTTTTTGTTAAAGGCGGTTAATTTTTAAGGTGCTTTTAACTACTTATACTTTAAAGTGTTTTGCGGCAAAAGTCAAAAGAGTTGTCAAGATTTTAGTTGTGTGTTAATATAAAAGATACAATAACCGATATTGCATCACTGATAAAAAATAAAACATAAACCGCCCGCGTTTCGACTTGTCGGGACTGCGGCGTGGTAAAGGAGGATTCTGTGATAGACAACTCGCACCTTAACAAAGACATATTTAATGGTTTGATAAGATTTGTGGTTACCAAAAAGAAAGATGGAAATTTCAAAGTTGATGACAACAACGATTTCGGGGAAAATGTGAAAAAACTTCGCCTTGCGCTTGGAGTTGACAAAATCATCGCTCCGGTTGCCGAACATTCGAGCAAGGTTGTTTTGCACAACGAAAAGAATTTGGTCGCCGGTCCGGCAGGAGTGTGGCGGACGAAAGACGGCGCTGACGGTTACATAATAACCACAAAAGATCAGCCCGCGGCGGTTATGTATGCGGTGGCTGACTGCCCTTGCGTTGTCGCTTTGGCGGAACTGCCGCCGAGAGATTACGCTTTGGGGCTGATTCATTGCGGCTGGAGATCGCTTGCCGCCGGCATTCTTGATAATTTCATAGAAAAAATGGAAAGTTTTGTCGACAAATTCCGTGTAAGAAGAGTTTGGCATTCTCTCAAAATTTTGATTACGCCGGGTATCGGACAGTGTTGTTTTGAGGTTAATGAAGAAATAGCCCATGCCTTGGCTGCAAAATATAAAAAGGCGCAGCAGATTCGCAATCTTTACAAATTGAGATGCTATATTAAAAACAAGGACGAGGCGATTTTGGTTGACCTTTTTAAGATTCTGTGGTGCTATTTTGAGGAGAGAGGAGTAAGAGATATCGTGGCAATGAAAACTTGCACGAAATGCAGCGGACGCTTTTTTTCTCACCGCCGCGGCAACAAAGAAAGAAACGCGGTCGCGGCCGCATTTTTGCCGCAAGCGTTTCCGAAAATAAGCGAGCCAAAGCGAGCCGGGGGTATTCGGGAAAGGTGAGGGAATAAATAAAGGAGACAAAAATTTTGTCTCCTTTTAAAATATCTCTTGACCTGATTTGCGGTTATTCGTTGTATGGGATTTTTTTTTCGTCCAGAAATTTTTTTATGTAAGTTGAAGGGATAAAGTATCTGATTATAAAATGATTGTAAATCGCGCTTCCCTGCATCATGCCAATAAGCAGATGGGTTTTTGCGTCAAATATTCCCGAACCGCTGGTGCCGGGGCCGTTCGGCAATTGACCGAGTAATCTAGCCCCTTTGCCAAAGAACGATTGTGGCGAAGCGGTTGTGGAAAGATATCCCCACCCGACTGTTTTTTTATACCAGATGGGAAAACCCCAGTTGTAAATTTTTCTACCAGGTTTGTAAAATTTTTCATCAACCCCGATTTTAACAGTGTTTCTCAATTTAAGTTCATCGGTAAAGAGCGCAGCAGTGTCGTAATCCTTGTCTTTGGCTAAAACAAGCGCCGGACTGCAATTCCCGCCCATCTCTTTTCCGACGCATATAAATGGCTGATCTTCTCCGTTATCCTTTGAAACCACATGCCAATTTGTTAAGATATAAGTGCCTTCTTTGTTTTGCGCGATAACTGTTCCGGAGCCATGCCTCGTAACAACTAAGGTAATGTAATTTTCGTCCATAGTTATCTCGATATCGTCTATGGGGGTAAAGCGATCTTTAAGGACAATCTCTTCCAAAATTTTAGATAGCGCTTCTTGGTCATGAGTGTTTACTTTTATGATGTCTTTCACAATGACGACGACTGTTGCGTCCTTGTTGGAAAGTGAAACGGGTAAATAGCCGCTATATTTGGAGTAAGCGTTGAATTTTGCCCCCGCGCAGCCGAACACGGCTGAAATAAGCGCAAAAACGGTCAGTTTAAAAATGACTCTTTTTTTCACGGTTCTTTCTCCTCGCTGATTTTTAAAGGTCTTTTCTCCTATTTAAAAGGATAACATTTATGCAAATTTCTTGCAAGTTTTAGCAAGGTGTGGTAAGGTGATGTTAGATTTAAGATTTAAGATTAAATATGAGTTTACGAACCGTGGAATCGGTGACTGATGGTCACCCGGACAAGATTTGCGACCAGATTTCGGACGCGATTTTGGACGAATATTTAAAAAGGGATTCGTCGTCCCGCGTTGCCGTTGAGTCGTTCGGCTGCCACGGAATGATTGTTATTGGGGGAGAAGTGACGAGTTTCGGCGAATTCGACGCGGACAGGCTGGCGCGCAATCTATATAAACAAATCGGCTACAAAGACGAGCCGGAGATTTTTATAAACATTGTCAAGCAATCGCCGGACATCGCCCAAGGCGTTGATATTGGCGGCGCCGGCGACCAGGGCATTATGTACGGCTATGCCACCAACGAAACTCCGGAATTTTTGCCCAAACCGATTGTTTTGGTTCATAAACTGACTCAAGGATTAGCGGATTTGCGGAGGCATAATCCGGAATTTTGGTGGCTGGGTCCGGACGGAAAAGCGCAACTCACTTTTGATGATGGTCGCATTAAAACGGTTTTGGTTTCCGCCCAGCACGATGAAAAAGTGACGTATGACGAAATCCGCGAAAAGTTAATCAAGCATTTAATCGAACCGACTGTCGGTGATTTGAACGGCCTTGAAGTTTTGGTGAATCCGACCGGCAGATTTGTTGTCGGCGGATTTGACGCGGACACGGGGCTCACCGGCAGAAAAATAATGGTTGATACTTATTGCGGGCTTTTGCCCCATGGGGGCGGCGCTTTTTCAGGCAAAGACCCGACCAAAGTTGACCGCTCCGCGGCTTATATGGCGCGGTTTGCCGCAAAAAATATCGTGGCAAACGGTTATGCCAAAAATTGTCTGGTTTCCGTGGCGTACGCCATTGGCAGAGCGGAACCATTAATGCTTAGCGCCCGTTCGTCCAACGGCAAAGATTTGTCGGAAATCGTCAAGAAAAATTTTGACTTCCGTTCCAAAGCGATTATTGAGCGATTAAATCTCCGCCGTCCCTTATACCTTCAAACCGCGTCTTACGGCCATTTTGGAAAACAAGGATTGCCGTGGGAGGAGGTTATTAAGATTGAAGATTAAAGATTGATTAAAGATTAATGAGGATGCCCATTATTCAATGAGAGGATGCCCAGCATCCTCAATGCATCCTCAAAGCACCCCTTATATATCCTTCTTATATATCCTTCCTCTCTTTTATCGCATCACTCAATGTTACCTCGTCGGCGTATTCCACCGTGGCGCCCACGGGCAGACCACGGGCGAGGCGGGTGATTTTTATCGTAGAAGCCGATGCGCCGCCGCGTTCCAACTTGAAGTCGGAACCAACGCCGATTGACGCCGAATTTTTTAAGATCTTATTAAGATAGAGCATTGTTGTTTCGCCCTGCATGTCGGGGTTGAGGGCGAGGATGATTTCTTTGATTCCATCTTGCGATCGCGGAGACGCAGAAGTTTCAGAAGCGCGGCATCTTGCGTTGTTTTTGATTCTGTCTTGGAGTTCTTTAATCCGCAATTTGTCTGCTGTTATTCCTTCAAGCGGATTTAGCACTCCGCCCAAAATGTGGTAGACTCCCTTAAATTCGCCGGTGGACTCAACCACGCTTAAATCCTGCGGCGTCGCCACGACGCATAAAATGGATTTGTCGCGGTTTGGCGCGGCGCAAATAGCGCAGGGGTCAACTTCCGAAAAATTAAAACAGACCGAGCAAGTCTTATAAGTTTTTGGAAGATTTTTTATTTTTTCTCCCAGCGACTCAAGGTGTTCTTTCGGCTGGTTCAAAAGATGAAACAGGTATCGCAACGCGGTTTTCGGTCCGACTCCGGGGAATTTACATAATTCGTCGATTAGTTGTTGGAGATTTGATGGAAGCATAAAATCATCCTAACCTACAAATTTACTAAAACTGTATATTCTCTATATGTTTTTCTAAATTTTTAAAACTGACCCTTTTGTCGTCAAAATAAAGAGAAACCTTGCCCGTCGGGCCGTTGCGGTGTTTGGCGATATAAATTTCGGCCAGATTTTTTTCATGCGGCAACACTTCTGAGTTTCTATCCATCGCCTTTCGGTAAATAAACATTACCACGTCCGCGTCCTGCTCGATTGAGCCGGATTCCCTTAAATCGGAAAGAATCGGCACCGCCGGACCGCTTCGCTTTTCGACGTCGCGGGAGAGCTGGGAGATAACGATAACCGGAATCGTAAGTTCTCTGGCGACGGCTTTGAAGTGGCGGGTAATTGACGAGATTTCCTGCACGCGGTTTTCAATGCGGGTTCTGGATTCCATTAATTGCAAATAGTCAATAATCAAAAGCCCCAAGCCGTGTTCCATTTGCAATTTTCTCGCCTTTGTCCTGATGTCCATCACCGAAATATTTGCCGAGTCGTCGATAAAAAAGGGCGCCTCGGATAATTGGCCCAATGCCTGGCTGATTTTTGAGAAATCGTCGTTCTCGCCTTTTTCGGAAAGGTGCCCGGTGCGCATTTTCCACAAATCAATTCCGGCCGTGGCGCAAATCAGGCGGTCGACGACCTGTTCCTTGGACATTTCCAAACTGAAAAATCCCACGGGTATTTTGCTTTGAGTCGCCACATTTCTCGCGATGTCAAGCGCCAAGCTCGTTTTGCCAACCGAGGGTCTTGCGGCAAGGATAATCAAATCCGATTTTTGCAAACCGGCCAAGATATTATCCAAATCGGCGAAACCGGTCGGGACGCCGCGCGTGCCGCCGCTCGAATGTATTTCGTCAATTCTCTTGAAAGCGTCTTCCAAAACGTCCTTTATCGGATAAAATGTTTGTTTTAAATATTTTTTTGAAACATTGAATATTTTTTGCTGGACGCGGTCCAAAATTTCTTCCACATCTTCGGTTTCCTCATAAGCAAATTCGGAAATATCGCTTGATGCCGATATTAATCTCCTTAAAGTCGCCTTTTTTTGGATAATGTTGGCATAGTTCGTCACACTGGAAGCGGTGGCGACGGAATTGGCAAGCGAAATCAGAAAACTTTTTCCGCCGATAAGTTCCAGTTGTTTTCTTTCGTCAAGCCGGTTGGAAAGCGAAACAATGTCAATCGGTTCTTTTTTTTCGTAGAGTTCAAGCATTGCCTCAAAAATTATGGCGTGAACGTCTTTGTAAAAGTCATCAGGCCGTATCAGGTCGGCGATTTTAATAATCGCGTCTTTATCAATCAAAAGACAACCCAAAAGGGATTGTTCCGCTTCAATGTTTTGAGGAGGGAGTTTCATTTCGGTCATATCACTATTATATTATCATTTTACAGTCCAAGAAATCAATACCAAGAAAGTTAACAGATTATCCACAGGATTAAACCAAAAATCAAAAACCAAAGACCAAAAATAAATATGTAAAAATACAAAAATTGGATTTTTATGTTTTTATGTTTTTGTTTTTAATTTTTGATTTTTAATCTTTGGTTTTACCGTAAGAATGTGTTATCATATTATCGTATGACCTTCAAAATTAAGCAGTTTTTATACGGCACATCAATGCTTATTGGCATGATTGTCGGCGTCGGCGTTTTTGGCGTTCCTTACGTTATTGCCAAGGCGGGGTGGGCGATGGGAGTTTTTTATTTTGTTTTAATCGGCGCCATCTTGCTTTTAACCCATCTTTTTTACGGCGAAATTGTTTTGAGAACCAAAGAAAATCATCGCTTCGCCGGCTTTGCGGAAAAATATTTGGGTAAATACGGCCGGGCGATTGGAACGGCGGTGATTGTTTTAAGTTTTTACGGCGCGCTTTTGGCTTACATTATTGTCGGCGGAAGGTTCGTTCACGTTCTTTTTAATCCGATTTTTGGCGGAAGCGAATTGGCGTACCAGGTGATTTTTTTCGCAATTATGTCGCTAATGATTTTAATTGGCATTAAATTTATTGCCGGCGCAGAAATGACAATGAGCGCTTTGATAATTCTAATGATGCTCTTAATACCTTTGGCCGCTTTGAAGTTTTTTAATTTTAACAACCTTATCGCTTTTGACAAAACTTACGCTTTTTTGCCTTACGGCGTAATTCTTTTCGCTCTGGGCGGTTCGGCGGCAATCCCCGAAATTAGAGAGATCATAAAAGAAGACGAAAAGGAAATGAAAAAAATAATTATTTGGGGCAGTTTAATCCCTTTTATTATTACCGCCTTTTTTGCGTTTGTTATAGTTGGCGTTACGGGCGCTAAAACAAGCGAGGAAACGATTCTTGGCCTGCAAGGAATTTTGGGCAATTGGATTGTTTTTCCCGGCGCGTTTTTCGGCCTTCTGGCCATTGCTACGTCTTTTTTGGTTTTGGGGGTAAATTTAAAAGAGATGTTTATCCTTGATATTAAATTAAGTAAATATTTTTCCTGGTTTTTGGCGGTTTTCGCGCCGTTTTTGATTTTTTTAATCGCTTCCCCGGGTTTCATAAATGTTATCAGCATTACCGGAAGTTTATTTGGCGGATTAGCCGGCATTTTAATGATTATTATGTATCTCAAGGCTAAGAAATTGGGCGATCGCCAGCCCGAGTTTAATTTAAAAATTCCCAAATTAATATCATATTTTGCAATATTGATTTATGCCTTGGGGATTATTTATGAAATTGTTTATTTATTTTAAAAAGTTATGGCAAAAGAAGGCGGCGTCAAGGATTCCCGATAAGGAGAGGAAAGAAATATAAGGAGCGCTCTGAGGATGCCGGGCATCATCGAGGATACTGGGCATCTTGCCCGGCACATCTCGTTCAGCATTGATATCGAACCTATCCGAAATTGAACAAAAATATTTAAATTATGCATCTTTTGAAATTTGACCCACAAATCGCCAAAGCGATTCAGAATGAAATTAAAAGAAGTAATTCCGGGCTTGAAATGATTGCCTCGGAAAATTATGTTTCCGAGGCGGTTTTGGAAGCGCTCGGTTCCCCCTTGACCAATAAATACGCTGAAGGTTATCCGAGCAGGCGTTATTACGGCGGCAATGAGTTTGTTGATGTTTGCGAAAATTTGGCGATAGAGCGGGCGAAAAAACTTTTCAGCGCGACCTCAATCATTCGGCGGGGCTTGCACGCCAATGTCCAGCCGCACGCCGGAGCGCAGGCGAATACGGCGGCTTATTTTGCCCTGCTTAATCCAGGCGACAAGGTTTTGGCGATGAGTTTGGCGCACGGCGGGCATTTAACGCACGGCAGTCCGGTTAATTTTTCCGGCCAACTTTATGATTTTGTTCATTATGGCGTCAGTAAAAAGACGATGAAAATAGATATGGACGAGGTGCGCCGCATTGCTTTGGCTGAAAAACCGCGGCTGATTGTCGCGGGTTACACCGCTTATCCGTGGAAAATCGATTTTGCCGCCTTCAAAAAAATCGCCGACGAGGTCGGGGCGTATTTTATGGTTGATATGGCGCACATTGCCGGGCTGGTGGCAGCAGGCGTCCATCCCGACCCCATGCCTTTTGCCGATGTCGTGACCTCCACCACCCACAAAACTTTGCGCGGTCCGCGCGGCGCGATGATTTTATGTAAAAAGAATTTAGCGGAAAAAATAGACAAAGCGGTTTTTCCGGGCATTCAAGGCGGGCCGATGGAGCACTGTATTGCCGCCAAGGCCGTGTGTTTTAAGGAAGCGATGTCCGCAAGTTTTGTAAAATACCAGAAACTGGTTGTTAAAAACGCCAAAAAACTCGCTGAAACGCTGGTTTTGGGCGGACTTGAGGTAATCGGCACGGAAAATCATTTGCTTTTGGTGGATTTGACCAAGTTGGGCATTTCAGGCAAGCCGGCAGAGAAAGTTTTAGAAAGCGTCGGGATTTACGTAAATAAAAATATGCTCCCGTTTGACACGCGTTCGCCGTTTGACCCGTCGGGTCTCCGCATCGGCACGCCGGCGTTGACCACGAGAGGATTCAAAGAAAAAGAAATGGAAATCGTCGGAAATTTGATTGTCAAGGTTTTAAAAAATTCCAGAGACGAGAAAACATTGAAAAGCGCAAAAAAAGAAGTTGAAAAATTAACGAAAACATACTCGCTGTACCCGAAACTTGAATATGCGTAAAATAAACGGCAAAAAAATAGCTAATAAAATTTTAGCCAATCTCAAAAGAAAGATAAGCAATCTCGGCAAAAAACCGGACTTGGCTGTAATTTTGGTTGGCGACGACCCCGCGTCGCTTCTTTATATTAAAAATAAAAAAAGAGCGGCGGAAAAAATCGGGGTTAAATTTGAGTTGTATTCTTTTGGCGCGGATAACGCAGATGATAAAAAAATAATGACGCAAATTAAAAAATTAAACAGGCGAAAAGTGATAAATGGCATTATTGTTCAATTGCCGCTGCCGAAAGGATTGAATGCCGATAAAATTATTTCCGCGATTGACCCGAAAAAAGATGTGGATGGCTTTCATTCCCACCCCTTCCAACCTCCCCCTCCCGTGGGGAGGGGGAGGAAAGATGGGGGCGAGCGTTTCCTGGTTTCCCCGGTTGCGCAAGCGGTTGTCAAACTCATTGAAGCGGCGAAAATCAAATTAAGAGACAAAAAAGCGGTTTTGTTTGTCAAAAGCGAGATAATTGCCGCGCCGATTAAGAAAATGATGGAAAAGAAGGGAATAAAGGTTGAGATTGTTGCTAAACCGTCGCTGGCGGATTTGAAAAAATACGGCCGGCAAAGCGACATTATTGTTATCGCCTTGGGCAAGCCGTATATTTTAAAAAACGAAATGATAAAAAACAATGCGATAATAATCGATATCGGCATTACCCCCACGTCCTCCCCCTATTTCCGCAAGTTCGTTGGCGACCTTGATTCGCGCGGCTTGGAAAAGAAAAAAGGTTTTTACACGCCCGTCCCCGGCGGCGTGGGTCCTGTAACCGTGGCGATGCTGTTACAAAACATTGTGAAGGCTTCACAGTTTAAATAACATCATCCAAACAATCCGAATGTATCCGAATGCCCCGAATTTTATAAACATTTGGAGTATTTGGATAAATTTGTAGATTAGGATGATTTAAATAAAAAGCCCCCCAATTATCTTGGGAGGTTTTAATATTCGAGAATAATTCGAGATTAATTCGGGCCGGATTCGGGCAATGCCTCGAGCTGGATTAGGGACATTTTAATATCTTTTATAATCCAGGTTTTCTCAACGGTTACGAGGGATGGCCAGCTGTCTTTATTTAGTTTCGCTCTAGGACCATAAAGATTGAAATCCTTTTCCTGCTTTGCGTCTTTAAGTTTGATGCATGTATCGTCGCCGCATTTGAATTTTTTAAATTGCGCGCCCCAGAGCACGTAATCGCTTCTTACGATGTTGAGTTTTTCAAGTTCGTAGCCGAAGTTGAGATTGTAGATTTGCTGAAATACGCCGCTTAAAAGGTCAACTGGTTTTATGTCGGCAAAAGTGAAAGTTTTTGCGCTGTAGCCGGACGAAGGGTTTTTGCATTCTATATCAACTTCCCAAGAGCCGTCTTTGTTATAGTTGTACCAATGGACAGTGTGGTATTCAAAGGATAAAATTTTAGTGTCTTCGGTTACGACAAGCGGGTGAAGTTTGTTATTTTTGACAAAGCCCTTGGCAACGACGCGGTAATTTATTTTATTTTTCTTCGTGTCAAGAATTATTTGGTATCTGTCGGCGCTTGTTTTGAAAAACACGATTTTTATTCCTGCATCGTGGCTCATGCCAAGGATTTCCATTTCAACTTTGTAAGTGAGTTTTTTTCCGTGAAAAAAGTCGCCGACGGGCGCGGGTTCTTCCACCAAGAGATTTCCTCCGCAAAACAGGGCAAAAATTGCCAGAATAACGGCGATTTTTACGCTTCGCATGGTTTTTGTCCTTTCGATTTTATCCTTTTTTCTTTTCGTCTTGGTTGTTTTCTTTCGTTTCCCTTGTTTTTTCAGATAGGGGTTTAAAATAAATTACAAACCAGATGGTCGCGCACATTACTAAACCAATGGCGAGCCAATTTCCCGCGAGGAAGCAAAGAATCGTCAAAATTGCACAAAGCACGGCGAGGACAAGGGAAATCAGGCGATATTTGAGTTGAGTGAAAAGATTTATTACGCTCAATACAATGATGACGAGGATTAATGTTAATATCAGTTTAAGCATTGTTTTTTCTCCTTTTATTAAGGTTCTTTCTTTGTTTGTTTTTATGTTATCACGGGAGGGGATTTTTTGTCAAATAGTAGAAGCGGATTTATCCTCCCAGCAATTCCGCCAAACTATCGGGTTTGTGGAACTTTAGGGAGTCCGACTCCCTAAAGTTTGAGAATTTTATCGTAGTTATCGTAGTTTAACTACGATATTTTGCTGATAGCCTTCGTTGTTTCATCCTTAGGAAAAACTTTGTTTTGTCATATAACTTCCTTCCAGTTTGTATCCAAGTTTTCGATAGTATTCCCTCACGCCGATGCCGGAAATTACTGCTATTTTTTTTATCAAGGGATTACGCCGATGGGCAGAGCCCCGCAGATTGCACAAATTATAATTTTTTACTATTTCTTCAGCTTTATTCATTAAGAGGCGACCAAACCCCGTGTGCTGAATTTCATTCTGTTTCTTCGTTCTTCTGTTTTTTTGTTTCTGAGTTCCGAGCGTAGCGAGGCGGCCGTAAGTATGAAGTTCGCGGACGAGGGCGGCATCGTTAAGTTCTGGGATAAAATGTTTCAAACTAACAACAAATTTATCATTTCGCACTTGATGCGGAATCCAGTTGATATTTTCTGGATTCCCGCTTTCGCGGGAATGACACATAATAATCGGTAATCTTAATCGTAAAAAAGCGTACAACGTTTCTCTCTTTTTGTTTTCAAAACTCAAAAAGTATTCCGTCCCGCCTGATGCTTTATATTTTTCAATAAAAAATTTTGGAATTTGGATTTTAACCCCCTCTAACTCCCCCCGTTCCCCGACTTGTCGGGAAATAGGGGGAGGAGGAGAATGTGGGGGTTGTTTCGGGATTCGGGATTCAGGATTCAGATTTTCGATGTGCCCAATCTCGCGGCATCTCAAACATTTACACTCCAATCCTCGTTTTTCCATTTCTTTTTTAATATATTCTCTCAAATTTGTGATTTTGTTTCCCGCAACAATTGATTGCGAAGGAATATCGCGGATTAAGCGGGCGATGCGGCAAAAGCGGGGGATTATCTTTGACTTTACTTTTATGAGCATTTTTATCAATTGTTTGTCATTAAGTGGTTTGTATTTTCCGCGTTTCCATAAATTATAAAGTTCGGTGCCGGCAATTACGGCGCAAGGATAAATTTTAATTTGGTCGGGCATAAAATCGGGATTTTTAAAAATTTCTTCAAACATTTTAATGTCTTTTTGGACGCTTGAGCCGGGAAGGCCGGGCATTAAATGGTAATCAACTTTAAAGCCGGCGTCTTTTAGCGTTTTTGTCGCCTTAATAATCTCTTTAACGCCGTGGCCGCGGCGGCATTTTTTTAAAATGTCGTCGTAAATCGTTTGGACCCCGAGTTCCACGCGTGTGCAGCCGATTTTCCGCAAATGCAAGATTTCTTGTTCGTTTATCATATCCGGTCTGGTCTCAATCGTAAGTCCGATAATTCTATGCCTCGCCGTTTCATTCTTCTTTTGTTCAATTTTTAAGTTTCGGATTTCGTGCTTCGGATTTCGAATTTGTTTCGGATTTCGTGCTTCGGATTTCGAATTTAATTTATTGCACGCTTCAAAACAGCGTGTAATAAATTTTTCGCGATATATTCTTGTATATGCACTCCATCTCTCTCCTTTAATAATCAATTCAATTTTATCGGTTGGGTGGCCGTTGGATTCAAGCGCTTCAAGCCGCATTTTTACCTGCCCATAAGGGTTAAATTTGTTTAATTTGGCGCGGGCGGCCGCCGGTTCGTTTGAAAGATAACTTTTAGGCATTCCCGCCTCACTCGGGCAATAAATGCACCGGCCGGGGCATTTGAAAGGTTTGGTTAAAACGGTTATAATGGCAACGCCGGAAAGAGTGCGCACTGGGCGTTTGCAGAGCAATTTTTCCAAATTCGGGTTAGGTTTAATTTTTTTCTCCGAAACCAAATTTTTATAAGTTTTCAAGAGTTTTGAAGTTGGGGGCGCCGGCATTTTGTTTTGTCTTGATGTTTTTGAAACAATATGCCAAAAATCGCCGCGTGTTTTAATGCGGCTTTTAATTGTAGATTTGATGATTTGTTGCAATACATTAACATTATTCATATCAGAAATCAATTTGTTTGATTTGATTGGAAACGAATTACGAATTCACCTGCCCGCCATTATATTTCTGGCGCATCCTTACGCGGATACTACTCCTCGGGATTGACACCCGTAAGGGTGTTACGCGCATTTTCATGCGCTATTCCTTTCCCTTTACGCATTCCATTTTGGACTGACACCCGTAAGGGTGTCTGCAGACAGGCGTTGGCAGACACGGGTGAAATTCGTAATTCGTATCCCATTTGCCTCTATGAATCGTGATAAAGCGCTAGAAATTCTTCAAAAAACTACAGAAGATTATAAAAAGATTAGCAAGGAATTTATAGAGACCAGGAAGAAACCGTGGTCAAGTTTTTTTGGATTTAAAAAATATATAGGGAATGATGATAAGATATTGGATGTTGGTTGCGGGCCAGGTCGTTTAATTGAAATATTTAAAGATACCGATGTTGAATATGTTGGCTTTGATATCAGTGAAGAGGAAATTGCCTTCGCTGAGAGAACTTTTTTAGGAAGGTCGCACCCTTTTAAGGGTGCGACCCTTAAGATTTCGCCAAAATTTTTTGTGTGGGATATTGTAAATATACCATGGCCGTTTGAAAATGAAAGTTTTAATGTTGTCTTTATGGTCGCAGTATTCCATCATATCCCATCAGAGGCGCTTCGTCAAGAAACGCTCGCGGAAGCGCGCCGCGTTTTAAAGCCGGGCGGAAAATTGATTATGACGAATTGGAATTTGCGCAGCGCTTGGGCAATTAAAAAATTCTGGCCAGAAATTTTGCGGACAATCTTTCCCCATAAAAATTTGGACCGCGGCGATTTTTTCGCGCCGTGGAAATTAAAAAGAAAAAAAATTCCCCTTTATTTCCCCCTTTTCCAAAGGGGGATTAAGGAGGATTTAGGAAGGGGAGAGATTGTTTTTAGATTTTACCACTCGTTTTCTTTAAGAGAAATTGAAAAAGAAATTAAACGGTCAGGTTTGACGGTTTTGGAAAATTATTATACTATAAATGGAGAAAAGACAAATTTTCTTTTAGGAAAAAACATTTTAACAATCGCAGAGAAAGAAAGGCATTTTGGTTAAAATAAACGGAACGGGAACGATTGGGGAAGTGGCGAAACGCATAAAATCGCAACTGAAATACTTTTGTAAAAACAAAACACCCCCGTTGAAACGAGGGCGCTTTTTTTGACATCTGTATTGACACCGGATGTCCGCTGGACATCCGGTGTCTTTACATTTTTTAGTATCTGCCGCCCCTGAAACCGCCTCTGAAGTTGCTGCGTCTTTTTCTGTTGCAATCTTGGCAGTAAATTCTGCCGTAGGTGCCGTCTTCTTTGAGCGTCGGTTCAAAAGGCAATGTTTTGACATCGCATCCGCATTCCGCGCATTTGATGTTTAAGGTTGAAACATCGTGCGGCTGCGAGCGAGGTCTATCTTGAAAATCCATACTCTTGTTCGTCTAAACCCCCACACCAATTATGTTTTTATGGGAGTAAACTAATTACTATATATTATCGCAGTTCACCCCCACGCCAATCTTTTTGAGACGGCATGGAGAGTTACTGCCCCACCAAGTTTTAGATTGGTGTGGGGGGTTTAGACGAACGACCTATTTTCCCCCTTTGGGGATACGTCTAACCTCGGATAATACTTAATGATATAGTAACATATCACGGCTCGATTGTCAAGAGGGTAATAAAAAGAGTTCCTCGCGTATTCCACAAGGAACTCTTCGGTTCTAGGGTTTTTGCCCCAGCATTCCCTACTTGTATCTTACCAAACTGGTCAAAAGTTGTCAAGAGAAGCAATTTAGGATTATGATGTAAGTGTAGTAAAACTTAGGTTTTCATTTAGAAAACATCTGTTTGTTTATGTCTCTGTTTGAACAATTACTCCAAACAATTCAACAAAACTATCCAAACGCCGACCTTGATATGGTCAAGCTTGCTTTTGAGTTTGCCGAGAAGGCGCACGAAGAGCAAAAGAGGGTTTCGGGAGAGCCCTATTTTATCCATTCCGTCAGGACCGCTATAAATTTGGCAAAGATGAAGTTGGGCGTGCCGATTGTTATCGCCGGACTGCTCCATGACGTGCCCGAGGATACAAAAATAAGTTTAGCGGAAATAGAAAAAAATTTCGGCAAAGATATTGCCGGCATGGTAGAGGGCATAACAAAACTCGGCAAATTGAAATATCGCGGCGTTGAGCGATACGCGGAAAATTTGCGAAAAATGTTTTTGGCGATGTCTCGCGACATCAGGACTGTTTTTATAAAATTTGCCGACCGTTTGGACAATTTAAAAACCCTGTCTTATTTGTCGTCGGAAAAACAAAAGCGGATTGCCTTGGAGGCTTTGGAAATATACGCGCCGATCGCCAATCGTCTCGGCATGTGGGAAATAAAAAACCAATTGGAAGACGCGGCGTTTTGTTACATTTACCCGAAAGAATACGATTGGGTCAAAAATTTATTGGAAAGCCGCATCAAAGCAAAAGAGGGCTACATTCAACGGACATGCAAAATTCTTCACTATCTTTTGAAAGTAAATAATATAAGAATCGTCAGGGTGGAGGGAAGAACTAAAACTTTGTGGAGTTTATACAGAAAATTGCTGCGATACGACCGCGATGTTAGTAAAATCTATGACTTCTTTGCTATCCGCGCCATTGTTCCGACTTTGTCAGATTGCTATGCCGCCTTGGGAGCGGTGCATCAAAAATGGAAACCCTTAAAAGGAAGAATTAAAGATTATATTGCTCAACCAAAACCAAACGGCTACCAGTCGCTTCACACTACAGTTTTCGGCGACGATGGCGAAATTTTTGAAATTCAAATCAGGACCGAGCAAATGAACGAAAAGGCCGAATACGGCATCGCCGCCCATTGGCATTACGATGAAAGCGGAAAGAGCAAGCGTGTTTCAAAGCCGCAAATTAAGTGGCTGGAAGATTTGATAAAAGTCCAGAAAGAACTGCGTGACAGCCAAAAATTTTTGCAGTCCTTGGAAGAATTAAAAATAGACATTTTCCAAAATCGCATTTTTGTTTTTACTCCGAAAGGCGATGTTATTGAATTGCCGGAGGACTCAACGACGGTTGATTTCGCTTACGCGGTGCACTCGGAAATCGGGAGAAAATGCGTTGGCGCCAAAGTGAATGACGAGATGGTGTCGCTTGAAAAAAAATTGCGCAGCGGCGACTTAGTGGAAATTATTATAGACAAAAACAGGAAAGCGCCTTCGAGGGATTGGCTATGTTTCGTAAAAACCAAAGGAGCGAGGGATAAGATAAAGGCGGCA
>DYHP01000001.1:23439-39462 GCA_020724105.1 Candidatus Methylomirabilis sp.
TCACCAACCCCACCCTATCCTCGTCGCTGTAAAATTCTATTATTATTTTTCCTTTTCCGCTTGATTTTTGAATTGTTACTTTTGTGCCGAGCGCTTCACGCAGTTTTTCTTCCTCTGCCGAAATGTTTGGGTCTTTTAATTTACGCGGCTTAAAAGTCGCGGCTGCATTTTTACGAACTTTACCTTCAACGGCCCTCACCGTCCAGTTGCCAGAAAGAATTTTGCCGAGATATTTTTTCTGTTCCGTTTGAGTCAAACCGACAAGTTGCCTGGCGGCTGTCGCCTGAATTCTGTTACCGATAACCGCTTTTTGGATTTCCGGCGTCAATTCCAAAAGGCGCAAAGTGTTGGTTATTTGCGGTCTGCTTTTACTGACTCTTTTCGCAACCTCTTCGTGAGTCAAACCCATTCCCTCATTTAAATATTTATACGCCTTGGCTTCTTCAATCGGGTTTAAGTTCTGCCTTTGAATATTTTCAATGAGCGCCAGTTCCAATTTTTCCTGGTCTTTTACTTGTTTTACGAGCGCCGGCGCGGTTTTTAATCCGGCGATTTTTGCGGCGCGCAAACGCCTTTCGCCGGCGATGAGTTCGTATTTTCCGCCGCCAATGTCCGAAACCAAAAGCGGCTGGATAATACCGCGCTCTTTAATCGATTCAATCAATTCTTCCAATTCCTGGTGGTTAAACTGTTCGCGGGGCTGTTTCGGGTTCGGAAAAATCGAATCAACCGGAATGTCGATGACTTCCTTTGTTTTCGCTTTGATTTCTTGCTGGATTTTAGGAGGAATGAGTGATGAGAGACCACGACCCAAAGGCATAAACAAAAATTTTAATTCTTAAAATTTTTCAAATTCGAAATTTCTAGGCAACCGAGATTAAGTCTCGTTTACGAGACTTAATCTCGGTTGCGAAAAATTTAATGTTCCAATATTTCCAAGAATTCACGCGCTAATCTTTCATATGCTTTTGATGCTTTGCCGTTCGGTTCGTACTCCAAGATTGTTTTTCCAAAACTCGGCGCTTCCGCCAATTTTATGCTTCGAGGAATCACGGAACGGAAAATTTTATTCGGGAAATATTTGTACAATTCCTCAAGCACGGCGTTCGATAAACTGACGCGGCCGTCGTACATTGTCAGCACCGCGCCCATAATATCCAAGTCGGGTTTCAAATTTTCTTTAACCAAATTGACGGTTTCAAGCAACTGCCCCAAGCCCTCCAAAGCGTAATACTCTGCTTGGACGGGAATCAAAATTTTGTCGGCGGCGACCAAGCCGTTCACCGTTAAAAGACCGAGCGAGGGCGGGCAATCAATCAGGATTACATCAAAATTGTTTCTAATGGGAAGGAGGGCGTTTTTCAGCAGATTTTCGCGGTTTTCCACGGAGTAAAGTTCCGCGTTGGCGCCAGCTAGCGCCGCGTTTGAGGGGATAAAGCTGTAGTCGCCCAAAAGATTTTTCTTTAAGACGACTTCGGCGATGGGCGCCTGCCCCGACAAGGCGTCATAAATTGTTTTTCGGGGTTCTCTGTGGTTTACGCCGAGACCGGAGGTCGCGTTTGCTTGCGGGTCTAAATCAACCAGTAAAACAAATTTGCCGAGCCGCGCAAGATAAGCGCCGAGGTTGACTGCTGTGGTTGTTTTGCCCACGCCGCCTTTTTGGTTAACGATGGAAATGATATTAGCCATATGCGTCTTAATTTAGTATAGATGAAAAATGAGTCGTTGACAAGGCGGGTTTTCAGGATTAAAATGGATAATGATGCCGCTGTGGTGGAATTGGTAGACACGCAGGTCTCAAAAACCTGTGAGGGCAACCTCATGTCGGTTCGAGTCCGACCAGCGGCATTTGACTTTTTTTACTGATGTTGTATTGAACTGGTATTAAGTTCCCCCTTATTTTGAACGTAAAAAAGTTAGCTCATTTTAGTCCCTGAGCGCGGTTGAAGGGCTAAAATGAGCCAATCCCGACATAAAGTCGGGACGACAATCTCAGGGGATAATTCGACAAGACCAGAGGATACCTTTTGGACATTGCTCTAATTTGAGACTAAAAAATAAGAAACGACTCTTGGCGAGTCGTTTCTTATTATTATTTGTTCTTCAACCGCAAAATAACATTTTAGCCAAAATTTTATTCCCTGAGCTTGTTGAACGGGTAAAATTTTGGCTAAAATACGCGGTTATGTCTTCGACAGGCTCAGACAATAACCACGTTTAGATTATTTTGCAAGAGCTTTATAAAAAATTAACGAATTTTTTCTATCATCTTTTTAATCTGCCTAATGTCGTCGCCTTCTTTGATTTTTCCGAGTTTAATAAGTTCATTTTTAAGGGATTGGATTTTGGCGCGGCGCAAGGCGCTCGTTCTCTGAAGCAGTTTGCTTTTCTTTTTGCTTCTAAAACGCACTTTCTTCGCCTGAATCAATCTTCCGCTTTGTATAATTTTATAACGGAAGCGCCTTATTAAGCTCTCGAAACTTTCCCCCGGTTTTCTTTTTATCTCCGGCATTATTATCAACCTCCTCTCTATATTAAAATGATTTTTCAAAAAATAAATTATAGACCCAATTTCTTTTTAAGTATTATCAGTATCTTCTTGTAATCCACGATTTCCTGCACGCCCGTTGACATATCGCGGATGATAATCGTTTCATCAAGCACTTCCTTTTGGCCGAGGATTAAAGTGTAATCAACCATGAGTTTATTTGCGACCTCAAGCTGGCTTTTTAAAGTTTCCTTGGAAAAATTGATGGCGATGCGGATGCCGGCGCGCCGCAAATCTTCAAATAATTTAAGCGCCCTTCTTTTGGCCGATTCGCCCAAAACCGCCAAAAAAACCTTTGCCGATTCAGTTGTCGGGATTATTACGTTCCTGTCTCTCATCTTTGAAATCAATCTTTCAATGCCAAAAGCAAAACCGCAAGCCGGCGTCGCCCTGCCTCCCAAAATCTCAACCAAATTGTCGTAACGACCGCCGCCCCCCAAGGCGTTTTGTCTCGACAATTCATCGACCTTGTCGCTGTCTTTCAAGAAAATTTCAAAAACCGTGCGCGTATAATAATCCAGCCCTCTCACCAGCGACGGGTCAAGCACGTAAGCCGCGCCCACTTCGTCCAAATATTCCAAAAGTTTCATAAAATGGTTTTTGCAATCCTCGCAAATAAAATCGGCAATCTGCGGAGCGCTTGTTTTGAGTTTTGCGCAACTTGGCTCTTTGCAATCAAGCAATCTCAAAGGATTTTTTACCAATCTTCTTTTGCAGGTTTCGCAAAGATGCGACCTTACCGAGCGGTAATACGCCGCAAGTTCGTTCAGATACGCCTGGCGGCAAACGGCGTCGCCCAGCGTATTTATCGCAAAAACGACACTCAAGCCCAAATCCTGGCAAATGGCGCTGGTAACGGCGATAAGTTCCGCGTCCGCCACCGGCTTGGCTTCGTTTAAAATTTCAAAACCGATTTGGTGGAATTGGCGGTATCTCCCCGCCTGGGGCCTGTTGTGCCTGAACATCGGGCCCATGTACCAAAGTTTGACCGGCTGGGGCAAATTAAGCATGCCGTGATTGATGTAGGCGCGGGCAATGGAGGCGGTCGCTTCGGGCCGCAGCGCTAAAGTTTCCCCGCCCTTATCTATAAAAGTGAACATTTCTTTTTCAATAATGTCCGTTTGTCTGCCGATAGTGCGATTAAAAAGTTTGATGTCTTCAATGATGGGCGTGTCGATTCTCTCAAAACGATAAGCGTCGGCTATCGCCCTCGCAACGTTTCTCGTAAAATCCCAGTAAATTTGGTCTGCCGGCAAAATGTCTTTCATGCCGCGGATAAGCTGCGGCGCGGATGCGCCGCTTTGCGGCGCCGACACTTCAAACGGCTTGACCCTCTTTGGTTTGGGAAGAGATAATTTTCTAAATTGCCTTCTTTTGGACATAATTTGTTATGCGAATCTACAAATCTTATGCTAATTTTCAAATTGTGGATATTTGCAATTCGTAGATTGGCATAAGATTTGCATTATTGGCATAATGTTTAATTGTAACTATAAACCGGCTTTGAAATCAATCCCATCTTGTCAATCGGCCATCCGCGCAATAAAACTTTTCCAGTAATCAAATTTCTGGAAACCGGACCGAAAACTCTTGAATCCATGCTTGCGGACCGAAGGTCTCCCAGAACAAAATATTCGTTCGGTCCCAAATCTATTTTCTTTTCCCCCGCCGTGTAAATATCGTCGGATAAATACGCGCTCTCGTCAAGAATAATGCCGTCCGGGTTCGTTTCGTTTTTAATCGTTATTTTTCCGTTTGAAATTGTTAACTGTTCGCCCGGCAAACCGATAACGCGCTTGATGAAATATTGTTGCGGGTCGAGCGGATAACGGAAAACGACTATCTCGCCTCTTTCGGGCTCTCTCATACGGTAACTGATTTCATCTATAATCAGATATTCATTCTCATAAAAATTCGGCTCCATTGAGGCGCCCTTTACGTAAAACGGCTGAATCAAAAAATAACGCACGGGCAAAATAATCGCCAGAGACAAAACGACAATCTGGACCATTTCGACAAAAAACCCGACCACCTTGATAAAAGGAGATTTTGAATTAAGCAGTCTTGCGCTGATGTTAAAAATTGACATAAATTGACATAAATTATTAATGGTGGGCTCGAGAGGAGTCGAACCTCTGACCTTTCGAATGTGAATCGAACGCTCTAACCAACTGAGCTACGAACCCTTTTCAAACGTTCGAAATCTATAATAATATAACAAATATCTCTTATCTTGTCAAAGGAATGTAATTGGGTGTCGTAGCCATATGATAATGTCATAGTTGAGCCATACAGAAATGTCATACTTGGCTCGCTGGTATGACATTTCTAAATAGCCTTGGCAGTCAGTTTCTTAAAATTTCTTTTAATCCCCCTTTATAAAGGGGGGAAGAGGGGAGATTTAAATAGCTACGACAGTGTCTTGGCCATTCATTAACCACCCTTTGAGGAGGACTCCACAAATCTGCCCCGACTCGTCGGGGCGGGGATTAGTTTTCATTCAGGTAAAAAATTTTTCCTTTGCCCGCTGCTAGGAAATTTCTACTTTGTCTTAACACATAAATCTAAAAACTTGTCAATACTTTCAAAATAAATTATCATAAAAAGGATAACTGATTTATGAGGGTCCCAAAGGTAAATCTTTTGAATCCGCAAAACGAAGAATCGCGCAAAAAAACGCTCAAAACGCTTTTAAAAATTTCAAGCGCTTTTATTGTTATTTTTTTTATTTCCTTTTTCATCGCGAGTTTTCTTTTGTCTTACGCCCTCCCTTGGCGCAGCGAAAAAAAACCGTCGTTTATGGAAAGGATGGCGACCTTACTCCCCTCCGGCGAACAGCGGCTTTTAGGCGAGGATGAAAACAGAATAAACGTTTTGCTTTTGGGGCAAGGCGGCGCGGGGCATGAAGGACCCTATCTTACCGATACGATAATTTTGGCTTCTCTTAACCCCAAAGAAAAAAAGGCGGCCTTGCTTTCCATCCCGCGCGACTTGATTGTTCCAATTAGCGATTACGGCTGGCGAAAGATGAACCACATCAACGCTTTTGCCGAAATGGAAAAACCCGGCGCTGGAGGCGAGGAAACGAGAAGGGTCTTAAGTTCGGCGCTTAACATCCCCGTCCCTTATTACGTGCGGATTGATTTCAGCGGTTTTGAAAAAATAATCGACGACTTGGGCGGAGTAATCGTCAATGTCGACCGCGCCTTTATTGACTCAATGTATCCGACAAGCGATTTTAAAACCAAAACAATCGGCTTTCCGCAAGGACCTCAGGTGATGAACGGCGAAAAGGCGCTTCAGTACGCGCGTTCGCGGCACGGCAACAACAACGAAAGCACGGATTTTGCCCGCTCAAAAAGGCAGCAAAAACTCATTTTGGCGATTAAGGACAAAATTTTTTCCATCGGCACGATTCTCTCGCCGTTGCGGCTTATTGAGGCGATGCAAACGATGAAAGAGCACATAAACACCAATTTTGAAGTTTGGGGAATTGTGAGATTGGCAAACATGGTTAATGATTTAAACAACTCAAGCGTCACGACTTACGTGCTGGACGATTCGCCCGATGGATTTTTGAAGGCTGAAAATTACGAAGGCGCTTACGTGCTTGTTCCCAAGCAGAGTTGGGGAGACATAAAATATTTCGTCAAAAACATTTTTTCGGATGCCACGCAGCGAAAAATCAAAAATGAAAACCTGAAAACGGTAAAAATAGAAATACAAAACGGCACGAAAATTAACGGCTTGGCGGCGCGACTTGCCGAAAAATTAAGCAGAAACGAAGGATTAAACGTTATTTACTACGGCAACGCAATGCGCCAGGATTTGGAGAAAACTGCGATTTTCAATTTAACGGACAAAGACAATAAAGAAATCATAAAAAAAATTCTTCAAATTATCCCGGCCCAAGTTTTTGACAAATCCAAATTACTCAAAGACGCTTTGCCAATCGCAAAAATGCAAGGCGCGGAGATATTGATTCTTTTGGGAAGCGACCAGAAGATGACGGCGGAATCTATTCCTTAGTCCTTTTTATATTTTTATTAGACAAGGCCTTATCTTCGCAAAATTATTTTTGCCAATTCCAGCCAATCTTCTATTTTCAATTCCTCCGCCCGCACGTTCGGATCTAATTTCAGATTTTCCAAAATCTCCAAAATTTTTTCTTTGGACAAATTCAATAAGTACTTTAAATTATTCTGCAACTGCCGGCGGGGCGAGGCAAAACCGGTTCGAACCATTTTGAAAATTTTTTCTTTTTCAAGGCCGCAATCTTCCAAAAATTTTCTACACCTGTCGTGCGGTTTGATTTTTATGATGGCGCTTGAAACTTTCGGCTGAGGAAAAAAGCAGTGCGGCGGAATCTCAGCGGCGATTTCCACGTCCCCATAAAATTGGACCGAGAAAGCCAGATAATTCATGCCTGCCCCGTGTTTATCATCGGGGTCGGGAGGGACGGCGGCGATTCTTTTGGCGACTTCCTTTTGCACCAAAAGCGTCAAGAGTTCCGGCGGCGTTTCTTTTACCCCCCCACCTTTCCCGGACATTGTTTCATCTGTCTCGCGCAGATTATTATCCCGTGGAAAGGCGGGGGAGTGAATCAAAAACTTTTCCAAAATAAGCGTCGTGATTTTATAAGGGATATTTGAAATTATTTTGTAATTTTTCAAATCCAACTCTTTGAGATTTAATTTCAGGACATTCTGGTGCACCAATTCTACATTTTTGAAATCTTTCAAAAATTCTTCCAAAATCCTTACCATTCTGCCGTCGACTTCAACGGCGACGACTCTGCCGGCGCGGCGCGCCAGTTCTATGGTCAAAACCCCCATTCCAGGCCCGATTTCCAAAACCGTATCGCTTCTTTTTAAATCCGAAACTTCAATGATTTTTGAAAGGGCCCAGCGGTCAACCAAAAAATTCTGCCCTCGTTCTTTGGTGGGCGACAAATCGTATTTTTCGCAGATTTCTTTGACGGTTCTTATGTCGGATAAATCGAGCATATTTACAAAATCAAAAATTAAAAACCAAATACCAAAAAGAAATTTTGAATTTTTAATTTTAAATTTTTATTGAATTTTCAATTTCAAATTTCAAAACGGTTTTAAATGTTTAAAAATTAAGTAAATAAAAATTGTTTAAAAATTTTAAATTATAAATTAAAAATTGAAAGATGTTTTTGGTTTCATAAGACTGGTCCTTTTCTCAAAATTTCGATCTCCCCATCTTTGACTTGAATTATCGTGGACGGTTTTCTCTTTTTGAGTTTTCCGCCATCTAAAATCAAATCCGGTTGATGCTTTTTATTTTCAAACTGTTTTAAAACATCTTTAATGCTATAACACTCTCCCTTCCCCGAAATGTTGGCGGAGGTGGAAACAATCGGTCTGTCGAGTTTTGAAGACAAAAATCTGGCAATTTTTGAATCAGGAACTCTTACGGCAATCCGCAATCCCGAATCCCGAATCCCGAATCCCGAACCCTTTATTTCAAGTACTAAGGATAATGGAGCTGGCCAATATTTTTTCGCCAAACGAAGTTCCTGCGGGGTGAACTTGAAAAATTTTTTCGCCAAGTTTAATGAGCCGACGATTGTGGGCAAGGCTTTTGCCGCCGGACGGTTTTTTATTTTATAAATTCTTTTTACCGCCTTTTTATTAAGGGCATCGCAACCCAAACCGTAAGCAGTGTCGGTCGGGTAAACTATTACTCTGTCGCCTTGAAGTAAAGCAACGGCTTTCTTAAGTGAACCTGCGGCGGTTTTTAAAACCAACATATTCACAAAATCAAAAATTAAAAACCAAAAATCAAAAACAAAAACATTAAAACACGAAAACTATATTTTTGTATTTTTGCATATTTGTTTTTAATCTTTGGTCTTTGGTTTTTGGTCTTTTTTGAGGTATTCTTCCACAAATCTCTCCAACTTTCCGTCCAGTACTGCTTCAGGGTCTGTTTCCTCATACTCCGTCCTGTGGTCTTTTACCAGTTTGTACGGATGCAGAACGTAACTGCGGATTTGGTTGCTCCACGCCGCGGCTTTGTGTTTCCCTTTGATTTTTTTCTTTTCCGCTTCTTTTTCTTCTTGATAAATTTGGAACAATTTGGCGCGCAAAATTTTCATCGCCGAGTCCTTGTTTTGCGCCTGCGAACGCTCGGTTTGGCAAGCAACCGCGATTCCGCTTGGAATATGGGTGATGCGCACGGCGGATTCGGTTTTCTGCACCGACTGGCCGCCATGTCCTGATGCCAAAAAGGTGTCTATTTTTAAATCTTTCGGGTCGATTTTTATGTCAACCTCGGCAAGCTCGGGCAAAACTTCAATCAAAGCAAAAGAAGTATGGCGCATTTTTTCCGCGTCAAACGGCGAAATCCGCACCAAGCGATGAACTCCGTGTTCTGATTTTAAATATCCGTAGGCATATTGGCCTTCAACCGAAATTGTCGCGCTTTTAATTCCCGCTTCTCCGCCGCGGTGCTCGTCTAAAATTCTCGCGCGAAATCCTTTTCGTTCGGCGTAGCGGCTGAGCATCCGCAAAAGCATCTCCGCCCAATCTTGCGCGTCGGTTCCGCCCGTGCCCGCGTGGAAAGAAACAATGGCGTTGTTTTTGTCGTATTCGCTGCGGAATAAAAGTTCAACTTCAAAATTGGCGACGCCTTTTTCGATTTCAGCGATTTTCTTTTCAATTTCCTCGCGCACCCCCTCCATCTCCCCCTGTTCCGACCGAGGCGTCGGGATAGGGGGAGAAAAAGTGGGGGTCTTCCGGGCGATGGCCAAAGCGTCCTTAATGCCTTTTTCCAATTTTTCAAAATTCTCAATCTTTTTCTTAATTCCCGCGTGTTTTTCCGTTGTTTCCCGCGCCTTTTCGGCGTCTTTCCAAAAGTCGGGCTTGGCCATTGTTTTTTCAAGCATTCTCGCCTCATTTTTCAATTTATCCAAATTCAAAAACTCGCCTATTTCTTTAAGGCGATTCCAGAGTTGCTCTAACTTTTGAACCAAATCCTGCATAAACCATTATGCAAATCTACAAATCTTATGCCAATTTTCAAATTGCGAATTTGCAATTTGTAGATTGGCATAGAATTCGCGGATTAGCATAATGTCTAAATCTTAATTTGTCTCGCATACTTCCCGAGTATTGGTATCTCCCATTCCTCTCCCTTCATTGTTTTTACAATGCCAACTACCGAAATGACAAACAGCAAAAAAACCGCCAATTGCCCGACAAGCGGAACCCAGCTCAATAAACTCACCGCGAGCCAGCAGACGAGCAAAACCAATCCTTGTCTGGCGTGGAATTCCACAAAAGCGCTCTCTTCGTTCGCCTTCGCGGACAAACGCTGACCTTGATCCAATCGCGGACTTGCGCGGAATTTTCGACCAAAAAATACTGGGATTAAACACAGCACCCAAACATAAGACAATGCCGCAAACATCTTTTCGTTTTTTGAAATTTGATTGTTCTCCATACTATTTTAGTATATAAAATTTAGATTAAAAATTCAAGGGGGTTGATCCCGCGAATTTTACCCTCCCAAGTTTTAGCTTGCCCGCCCAAATTTCTTTGAAATTTGCGGTGGGTGAACAAAATTTGGGAGGGTGAAGATAAATTTTAGAGGCCTCTATTATGGGGGTTACTACTATGGGGATTACTACGGAAATCCCTACTTTGTAATAGTTTGATAATTCAAATTATCAAACTTTAAAATGCGCGTCGCGACAGATTTTCATAACTCCCCCTACCCCGGATAGTAGAAACAAGTTTCACCCAGTATAATCACGAAGTATCTATACTGGGTTTCACTACCAGGCGCCCCCTCTTATTTTAAGAGGGGGGATAATTGTGCAACTCAAAAACCGCCCCGACTTGAGGTCGGGGCGGTTTAAATATTAGTGTAATCTGTGATAAAAAATCAGTGGTCTTAGTACATTTCAGGCGGCATTTGAGGAGTGTGCGAACAACTGTCTTTCTTTTCCGGTTTGTCAGTAACCACGGCTTCGGTTATGAGCAAAAGGCCGGCAACCGAAACCGCGTTCTGCAAAGCGGCGCGGACCACTTTTGTCGGGTCAACAATGCCGGCTGTCACCAAATCTTCATATTCGTCTTTTGCCGCGTTGTAACCATACGATAAAACTTTATTTTCAAATTTCACTTTATTAACCACCACAGAACCTTCTTTGCCGGCGTTAACGGCGATTTGCCTTATCGGCTCTTCCAAAACCCGGCGCAAAATATCCAAACCGACTTTTTCTTCGCCATCAATATCCGCTTCGCTGAGCATTGACACCGAACGCAAAAGCGCCACTCCGCCGCCGGGAACTATTCCTTCTTCGATCGCCGCTTTTGTCGCCGCCACCGCATCTTCAATGCGCATTTTCTTTTCTTTCATTTCGGTCTCTGTCGCGGCGCCGACTTTAATTACCGCCACGCCGCCGACAAGTTTTGCCAACCGTTCCTGCAATTTTTCTTTGTCAAAATCCGAAGTCGATTGTTCCAATTCTTTTCTAATTTGCGCCACTCTGGCTTTGATTTTTGATTCCTCGCCCCTGCCTTCAATAATAGTGGTGTTTTCTTTTGTGGCAATCACTTTTCTTGCTCTGCCTAAATGCTCCAAGCCAACCGACTCCATTTTTAAACCAACTTCCTCGGTAATAACTTTCCCGCCGGTTAAAATCGCCATATCCTGCAACATCTCCTTGCGTCTGTCGCCGAATCCCGGCGCTTTTATCGCCAGAGCATTAAACGCGCCGCGAAGCTTGTTGACGACCAGCGTGGTGAGCGCTTCGCCTTCAACCTCATCGGCAATAATCACCAGTTCTTTTTTGCCCGTTTCGGCGAGTTTCTGCAAAAGCGACAAAATATCCTGGATCGAAGAAATCTTTTTGTCAGTGATTAAAATATAAGGATCTTCATATTCGGCTTCCATTCTGTCGGGGTTGGTAATCATATACGGCGAAACGTATCCCTTGTCAAAACGCATACCCTTAACCACTTCTTTTGTGACGCCGAAGGATTGTGATTCTTCAACAGTCACAACCACATCTTTCACATCACCGATGCTTTCGGAAACTTCGGTAATCGCCTCGGCGATAATTTTGCCAATTTCGGGGTCATTGGCGGAAATGGAAGCGACTTGGGTAATTTCTTCTTTTGAAGAAATGTCTTTTTTGATTTTTTTCAAATATCCGACCACTTTTTCGACTCCTTTTTCCAAACCGCGCTTGATGGCGATTGGACTGGCGCCCGCGGCGATGTTTTTAAAACCCTCGCTCACGATAATTTGGGTGAGAAGCGTGGCGGTGGTGGTGCCGTCGCCGGCAATGTCGCCAGTTTTCGAAGCAACCTCTTTAACTAAACTCGCGCCGACATTTTCAAACTTGTCTTCAAGTTCAATATCTTTCGCCACGGTTACGCCGTCTTTGGTAATTACTGGCGAACCGTAGCCCCTGTCCAAAATAACATTTCTGCCCTTGGGACCAAGGGTTATTTTTACAGCATTAGATAATTGGTCAACGCCTTTTTTAATTGATTGACGAGCTTTCTCGTCGAATAGTAATTGCTTACTCATATTTATAGAAGCCACGAAACGCCATCACCCCAGTATCAAAGCCCGACGAGGAGCCCACCACTTAGGATGGTTTTCTCTCGGAACTCGCCTTCGGCTTTCGCAGATAATTTTCGTGACATTATACTGCGGCTTGATACGGGGCAGGTAACGCTATTTAACGCCAGAAAATATGGCGTGAATTGGCGTAGTTATGGCGTAAAATGGCGATTTACTCAATAATCGCTAAAATCTCGGACTCCGAAAGGATGAGGTATTCTTTGCCGCCATCCTTCACTTCGTCCGGACTGTATTTTTTAAAAATAACCGTATCGCCGACTTTAACCGACATCGGGGCTCTTTGGCCGTTTTCCAAAAGACGGCCCCCTCCCACGGCAATAACTTTGCCCTTTTCCGGCTTTTCTTTTTCCGCCGTATCAGGCAAAATAATCCCGCCCTTAGATATCTCGTCCGACTTTAACGGCTCAACGATTATTCTGTCGTTTAATGGTTTTAACATAGAAATTTATTCCGATAAATCGGAACAAAATTTACTCATTTCATTCGCGAAATTTACTCCTCCGACTTCAAGTCGGAGTCGCGAAATTTGCTTCGCGGAATATCGTCCCGACGATATGTCGGGGCAAATTTCAGGGAGCCCTGTCATTCAACAGGCCCAACTCCGCGACCGAATTACTAGTTACTAATTTTTATTATCTTACTATTTTTATTATCTTACCAAAGGTCTGAAAATTTGTCAAGCACGAACAAAAAATTACCCCAACAAAGGTCGGGGTAATTAAGGGCAATTCTGCTTAAAAATCGAAGAAATGATTTTTAAAATGCTAACAGGAGTCGCTCCGCTATTAGGTTTGGAAGAGGCAGGTTCCTTTTCCTTGATCGCGGCGCGTATCCTCGGCCGAAGCCACACGGCTCGCCAGGAAAATCGCGGCGAAAATCGTCACGAATAAAAATTCCTTGACACAGTTTCTCTTTCTCATCGTTGTCTCCTTCTAAATTTATTATTAAAGGTCTGTTTTCCTCTATTATTATCTTATATCAATATCCAATATCTCTAGGGTTGTCAATTTAAATATCAATATGTTATTCTGTTTATAGAAGAACTTTAATAACTTAAAAACTGCAAAAGTCGCGCCGAATTTACCGAGTAGTGAAACTTGTTTCTGCTACTTGGCTTTGGTGCGGTAGAGGACGCAATGAATTTCAGCAAAAATCCCAAAATTTTTTTCTTGATTTCCCTGCTTTTTATTTTCGTCGCCTGCGACAAGCAGGGTTTGAAAAAACATCAATATGCGAGAGATGAAATCAAGAAAACTTTCCCTAAACTTAAAGGCGAAGTTATCCAAAAAAGTAATGCTCAACCCAAAGCTAAATTAATTATTATTGAATTTTTCCAAACCTGGTGCGAACCTTGCCAAATGTCAGTAAAACATTTGAATGAAATTGAAAAAAGAGAGGATGTGAAAGTAATATCCGTTTCAGACGAGGAAAAAGAAAAAATTGAAGATTTTATCAAGAAATTCAAGCCGGAATATGAAATGAGGCAGGTGTCCGAAGAATTATTTGAAGAAATGGGGATAGAATACGTGCCCTATGCCTTTATCTATCGCGCCTCCGACAAAAAAATCCTGTGGAACGATTATCCGATGAAAATCACCGACAAGTTGCTGGATGAGTTGAAGAATAAATGATAATAAAAAAGGAGAATAATAAATGGACAGAGGCAAAAAATCGGCTGGGTTTGGCCAGGCGCGGCATTTAACGGCCCGTTTCAAGCCGGTGTGGCAAAATTTTTTGAAGAAAAAGGTTTTACTTTTGATTTCAACATCGCTTCTTCCGTGGGAATTTTGAACACTTGCGTTTTAAACGCCCGAGGAGGCAGCGCGGAAAAACTTCGCGAATTTTGGAAAACGACTTATTTTTGGCATTTCTTTTATCCGGCGTGGAAAGAATGGCTGAAAAATCGCCGATATGATTCGCTGTGTTCAAAAGAACTTATAGAAAAAAAGATAAAGAAATTGGCGGGCGACGACTATTGGCGCCCAAAAGACGGCAGGATAATCGAGGTTTCGGTGTTAAATCTTGATGATGGCAGGGTTGAGTATGTGCCAAGTGACGACTCCGAATTTCCGCAGGCGATTTGGGCGGGCGTCGGCTTTCCGCCGCTTGCGCCGGCGGTTTATTTGTCAAATAGAGGACATCAATACGTTGACGGCGGGCTTGGTCGGAATCATATGATTCAAAGATGTTTTGAAAGAGGGTGTGATCGCATTATTGTCGTAAATATTGTGGAATCCAAAAAGACAGCCGCGGGTTCAAAATCGCAGGAGAAATCAGTTAGAATACGAGATGGCAAAGAGGTGTTTTGGCGAACAACGCGCATGGTGATAAAAAGGGTTTTTGCCGATAGTTCCGGGGGCGAGAAAGTCGACGAATCAAAGGTCTTTCACATTTATCCGTCAGGTAGCAGTTATGCTTCTATCCTTACCCCTTCAAATCTTTGGTTCAGGCATATGATTAAAGTGGGCTATCGCGAGGCAGAAAGGTTTTTTGTTACTCGCCCAAAAATTTGGAGCGAATAAAATGAGTGAACAAATTTTTGTTGGGAGTAACAATTCCGCACTTCCCGACGAATGTCGGGATAGTGATGGGGTTCTCCCTCATCGTTTCTTTCTGACGGTTAATCCTTCGCCGGAAATTCGTCCAGTAAGGATGAGTCAAACCGCGAACAAGCGGTCTGAAATTTCAGACCGCTTTATTTTTTTAACATAAGAAGTTATACTCTAAAATGGAATATGATTGAAAAATTAAGGCAAATTTTAGGCGAAAAATTGAAAGAGGATGTGCCTTTAAGGGACTTTACGACTTTTAGAATCGGCGGACTGGCGAGGTATTTTTTCATTGGCGAATCCGAGGAAGAAATCGTCAAAGCAATTAAAGCGGCGAAAGATTTAGGTTTGGATTATTTCATTTTGGGAGGCGGAAGCAATCTTTTGGTTTCAGATGAGGGATACGGCGGGCTTGTGATTCAGATTAAAGATTTAAGATTAAAGATTAAAGACAATCGGATTGAATCTGGCGCCGGCGTTCCGCTACAAGTTTTAGTCCAGGAAGCGGCAAAGGCCGGGCTTTCGGGGCTGGAACAGGCGGCTGGCATTCCGGGAACTTTGGGCGGGGCGATTTACGGCAACGCAGGTAGCGGATTTACCACGCCGAAGCCCGGCGGAGGCGGGTGGGCGATTGGCGATGCGGTAAAATCGGTTAAACTTTTTTGGCCTGACGGCAAAATTAAAGAAAAAGACAGGGGTTGGATGGAATTTGGCTATCGCGAAAGCAAATTGAAAAAATTTTCAGCGAAAGAAAGACCGATAATTCTTTCGGCTGTTTTGGAACTGGCGCCGGGCAACCCCGACGAAATTAAAAAAATAATGGCTGAAAAAACAGCCAGCAGAGAGCAAAAATTTCCCAAAGAGCCGTCAGCCGGCTGTGTTTTCAAAAATCCCGAAGGGATTTTTGTTCCGTCGAATAACAGGGTGCAGTCAGTAGGCCAACTCATTGACTCGTTGGGTTTGAAAGGGAAATGCATTGGCGGCGCTTGCGTTTCAGAGCTCCATGGCAATTTTATTATCAACAAAGGCAACGCCATCGCCAAAGACGTGAAAGAGTTGATTGATTTGATTAAAAAGAAAGTCAAAGAAGAGAAGGGGATTGAGTTGGAGGAAGAAATCCAATCCCTCGGCTTTTACTGATGGATAGAATTTAAAAGTCATCGGAGATTAAAGAAATTAAATATAGAGGATTTACGGGGTTTTTATAGCATTATTTTAGAAAATATCTAATTAAGAATTTAAAAAATATAATCCCGATAAATCGGGATTATATATAACACGCGACAGCGTGTTATA
>DYHP01000030.1 GCA_020724105.1 Candidatus Methylomirabilis sp.
TTGAAATTTGAAATTGAAAATTCAATAAAAATTTAAAATTAAAAATTTAAAATTTGTTTTTAATAGTTGGTGCTTACTCAAACAACTTCTTCCCTTCCTCCCAAAACCTCTCGTCCCCATGTTTCTCTCTCATATAATCCCACCACTCCACCCCCCAAAGATAAACCTCTCGGCTGCCCGCGCGGCGGGCAAAATCTATGTTGCTTCTAAACTGACTTAAACTCATCGTTTTTAGTTGTTCTTCGAGCGAAGTTTGAAAAATGGACTTGGAAGACCACGGCTCAACCTGCAGTTCCGTTATGAGCACATCTTCAAAAAACGGTTTTATAAGCCGGATTTTTTCGCGGTAAAAAAACGGCGTTAAGGGATAAAAGAAATAGCCAACCCACTTGTTCCAAGTCGTGCGGTACAAACTGATGCCCAAAATATCGGCTCTGCCAATCATTCTTTCCCAATGCCCCAACTCGCCGCTTTCCGTGGAAATAATCGGCACATTTACAATTTCTTTAACCAACTTGATTTCCTCGTCTAAATTCGCGGTCATTTCGGGGCAAATGCCGAATGACCTGTAAAAATACGGCTCGTTTTCCACCTGAATCGTCCAAATGTTTGAATAATTTTTATACCGTTCCGTTGCCTTGCGCAAAAACGGCAGAAATAAATCTTCTATTTTTCCCGCGTCGGTCCGCGTTCCGCCCGCGTTAGTCCGCGATAACGCCCAATTTGGGATGTGGCATTCCGGCCAGCGCGGCAATTTTATTCCTAAATTTAAAATTACTTTAACATTGCGTTTTTCCGCTTCTCGAACCATCCAATCATACGGCTCGAAATCGTATTTTCCCAACTCTTTTTCAACATCATCCCAATACACCGGCAAACGGATTTTTTTGACCCGCAAATCGTCTAAAATATTAAGATATATCTTTTGCCAATCCAAACCCAATTCTTGGGCATATTTTTTGGAAAAAGTAGCGCCGAAAACGATATTTTTGTCAGCAGGGTAATAATTTATTAAAAGAAACAGAAAAAAGCCGATAAAAATGCCTAAAATTAGAGCGATGATAAACTTTTTTTCTTTTACCTTGTTATTTTTAAATAACCCCCACAACATATTTAATACAGCCGCTTTAATTTTTAATCTTTGATTTTCTGTAAAAATGCTCTCGCCTCTTCTTCCAGCGCCGGATTCAATTCCACCGCTCTCGTAACCGCCTCTTCGGCCATCACCTTATCTCCCATTGCCGCGTAAGTCGCCGCGAGCCGCGCCCACCAATCCGCCGCTTGTCTTGGTTCCGAATCAAGCAATCTTTTGTAAAGTTGCACAATTTTATTATACTCCTTTAATGATGTATTGACATCCGATGTCCTTTGGTTTTGTACCGACATCCGATGTCTTACATTTTGGACATCGGATGTCTTGATAATTTTTCCATAATATAAATCAATCATATACAAAATATTTTTACTATAACCCAAACCAAAATTAGCGCCTTTTTCAAGTTCTAAAATCCCTTCATCTATCTTTCCGCTGCCAACAAGCGCGAGACCCAAAAACCAGTGGGTTACCGGCAAGTCGGGCTGGAATTCAACCAATTCCCGATTTATTTTCACCGCGGCTTCAAAATCTTCTTGTAAAAGTTTTACTTTTGCCAAAAGCAACTTGGCGTCCTGCCGCGCCGGAGCAATTTCAATTGCCTTATTAAAACTTTCTTCAGCATTTTGACAATATTTGATATCTATTCGATCACACATTATTGTGTATGTTTGCCCCAACCAAATATAATAAACAAAATGTCCGGAACGAATTTTGGTTTGACTTTCCAGGCGTTCCGCCAGAATTGGCAAAATGAGCGCCATCTCGCTGTCTGAAACTTTATATTTAGTATCCCAACCGACCAAGTCGCGAGTGATTATTTCCAATGCCTCGTGTTCTTGCAGATATTTTATTTCAAAACTTTTTAAAACCGGCGCAAGCCACAAAGAAAAATCGTTTTTTTGAAAGCCGTCGTCCGCCTTGGCTAAAAAATAAGAAGCGCGAAGGGGTTTAATGTGATAATTCCATAAAGATACGCAAACCAAAAGTACCAATAAAATAAAACCAAAAACTTTCAACCCTAAATACTCTCCTCCCTTGTCATTCCAAGGACTCCGACCTCGGTCGGGGGACGAGGAATCTCGCGGGAGGAGTGAAGCGACGACCCGCGCGGGTCGTCCCGACAAGTCGGGACTCCCGTGAGATTCTTCCCCCGACTTATCGTCGGGGTCAGAATGACAGGAAGAAATAAGTGCCAAAACCAAAAAGAAAACAATCAATGAATTGGAAGTTTCAAAGATAAACAAATTCTGGATAAAATATGCTATTAAACCGGCGGTCAAAATAATTGAAAAAAATGTTTGACTTCGGGAAGCTAAGGGATTCCCGAAATCTTTCCACAAAAAATAAAACGCCGCCGCAAAAATCCCCAGATACGACAAAACTCCCAAAGCCCCCGACATTGAAGCGAACTCTAAAATCAAATTATGCGGCTTGTCCCAAACCGTTTCGGCAAATCCATAAGTCAAATATTCGGGATTATAATGCCGATGAAAAACAAATTTGAAATTCTCTGGCCCCCAGCCCAAAATCGGTTTTTCCAAAAACGCCTGCCATGCGATATCCCAGGCCATCAAGCGCGTGGCGCCGGTTCCCTTAAACGAAACCAATTCAGTCAACCTGTCAATAGTCGCAAGGCCGATTTTTGCGCCGGTTAACCCCGAATAAACCAACGAACTGGAAATTAAAAATAAAAACAACAAACAAACAACAAGACTAAGTCTCGCTTTGCGAGACTTAGTCTTGAATAGATTAAGGATCAGAAAAAAAACTATGCCTGCCCCAAACCCCAAAATCGCGCCGCGTGTTCCGCTTTGTATCAAAGCAAAAATCTGCAGCAAAACGACAAAAATCCAGAAATACCGCTCGTATTTTTTTTTGCCGCCACCAGGAGTTGGACTCCCCGAGGGAGTCCGACTCCCTAAAGTTGTTTTAAAAACCAAATATAAATTTAAAAAAATCGACAGAATCAAATATGAAGCGAAAAATATTGAATTGCCAATTGTTCCTGAAATTCTCCCCCACCCGCCAACTTGGACGCGCAGATACGGAATAATCGGCGCCAAAAGAGCGGAAAGCGCGACTAAAAACGAAGCGACTCCGGCAATTTTTAAAAACAAAAATCCGCGTTTATCCGCGTTGTCATCCGCGTAAATCCGCGTAAAAAGAAATCGAAGCAAAAAATACCATAAAACAAAATGAAACCAAGTAAAAACGCCTTGAACGCGGCCCATATTGCCAAAAAAACTCATCTGGAAATCAACGCCGAAAATGGCCGCGATAAACTGAATGGCTAAAAAAACCAAAATTGCCGCGTCAAGCAAATTCCACCTCACCCTCCCCCGCCTCCCCTGTTCCGACGCTTCGGTCGGAATAGGGGGAGATTTGGGGGGGTTATTTTTTCCAAACCACAAATAACCTAACACCGCTAAAAACAAAAGTTCCGCAATAATCTCAAAAATCATCGTCCGTCCGTAGTGCATCGGGTACATGGTGAAAGGAGTGATAAGTAGGGGCAAAAATAGAATCACAACACAACCAGCGTAGAAGGTTTTTGTTGTTAGATTTTGAAACATATTTGATTTTGAGATAATTTGAGATTCATGCTTCGGATTTGGGAAATTGTGAAAAAAATTATTGCATAATTTTTTTCACAATTTCCCTGTCATCCCATTTGATTTTTTTATCGCCCACCGCCATTGCCTGTTCCGCGCCCTTGCCCGTCAAAAGAACCAAATCCCCTTGTTTGGCGATTTTAATCGCTTCGCGAATCGCCTCGCGCCTATCTATAATCTGAAGGACTTTAATGTTTCTTTTTTCCGGATTGTCTTTTGTGTATTCCAAAATTCCTTTTAAAATATTCTGTGTTAAAATTTGCGGGTCGTCAAAATACGGGTCGTCCGTCGTTAAAATTATTAGAGCAGAATGCTGGGCGGCGATTTTGCCCATCTCAGGCGCGCGCGCTCTGTCTCTGCCGCCGCCGGTGGCGCCGAAAACGTGAATAACCCTATTTTTTGGCAGGAGATTCGCGGTTTTGTAGAGTTCGCGGAAAGACGCCGGCTCGTGGGCGTAATCAACAATTAAAGTGAACGGCTCCTTGACTACGACCTCAAGCCTGCCGGGAATGACTTGGATTTTCTCCAAAGCGCTTTTTACAAAACGAAACGGTATCCCGAGCGCAAGGCAAGTTGATATCGCCGCCAAAGAGTTTAAGACGCTTACCTCGCCGATTAAATTTAACCTGAGGGTCGCGCTCTCTGATGGTGAGACCCTCGCAAAAAACGACGAATAATTCCTGCCTAAATATATATTTTCGGCAATATAAGTTTCGTCACAATAAAACCTCTTCTCGCTTCCCCCTTTTGCCAAATCCCCCTCCGTCTCCCTCTTTAATAAAGGGGGGTTAAGGGGGATTTTTTCCGCGTTTGTCTGCGTGACGTCTGCGTCAGTCCGCGATATTTTAAAACAAACTTTTTTGTCCGCGGGGAACGAAAGAAAATCTTTTGCGTGGCTGTCGCCCGAATTTACCACAAAAATTTTCGGCACCAATTCGCCGCGGATTTTTTTCGAAAGATTATAAATTTTCAAATTTTTGAATAGTTTCAATTTCGCTTTTTTGTAATTTTCAAACGAGCCATGCGATTCAAGATGCTCAGGAGTTAAATTGGTAAAAACCGCCACATCATAATCAATGCCGATATGACGAAATTGGGCGATGCCTTCGGACGAAGTTTCGACAATCGCGTAAACGCAGCCGGCGCGCCACATTTCCCAAAGCATTTTTTGCAATCCAAACCTGCCGAGCATGGTCATCTTTTTGTCGTTAAGCCACTCTCTGGCGCCGATTTTGAAAAATATTGTTGAAGTTAAACCGACTTTTTCGCCCGCTTCTTCCAAAATTTTGGCGATTAGATAACTTACCGACGATTTGCCTTTTGTTCCCGTAACGCCGATGACAATCATTTTGCGGGCGGGGTAATCATAAAACCACGCGGCAAGTCGCGCGAGAAGATAATGATACAATTTCAGACATCTTGTTGGTAATATTTTTTTTATGAATCTTTTGAACATGATGTATCCATATTTAATCAAGCGGACTCTTTATATTTCTAATAGCCGGATTTGTGATGTGAGTATATATTTGCGTTGTGCGTATGTTTTGATGCCCTAAAAGCTCTTGAACATATCTTACATCGACTCCATTTTCTAATAAATGCGTCGCAAAACTGTGGCGGAGCGAATGAAATGTCGCCGGTTTTTTTACATTTGCTCGCCGGAGCGCCTGATAAAATATTTTTTGCGCCGACGCCTCGGTAAGACGACCGCCGCGCTCGCTTACAAACAAATAATCACTCGCCGCCTTGCCGGCTATAATCTGTCTGATGTCAGACGCGAGAGATTCGGAAATCACGGTGAGCCGATCTCTTCGCCCTTTGCCCTGCCGCACAACAATAGTCAAATCGCCCAAATCAATGTCGCGCGCAAGTAATCGCACAACTTCGCTTACCCTTAAACCGGCCGCGTAAGTCGTTGCCAATAGTAGGCGATGCTTTAAGTTTGATGTTGAGTTAATTATGCTCTTAATTTCCTCGCGAGACAATATTACCGGCAAGCGATGAGATTGCTTGGGATGACGGAGCTTATTATAACCCGCGCGCTTATATATTTGCGTATAAAGAAAATTCAACGCGTTGGCAAACAAAGCAATGGTCTGGCTGGATAATTTCTGCTTCTGTTTATTGTAAAGATAATTTTTAATGTCTTCCTCAGACAAATCGCGCGGCGGACGATGATAAAAAGAGTATATATCCTTAATCACCCGCGCGTAAGCATCAATGGTTTTTGGACTATAGTTGCGCAACTTCATCTCCCGTGATATTATATCTAAAAGATTGAGCATAAATGTTTTGGGTAGTATTAGGTAGTATTAGATAGTATTAGTTAGACGAGGGGTCGCAGAGTTTTTTCCCGACTAAAAATAGACGCCGTAGACCACAGTAACTCCGCAAAGTTTCTTAAAAGATGCTATTTCAAGCTAATTTTGTTCTGGAAACTCTGCGACCTCTCAGTTAGATAATATAGTTTGTATAATATACACATTATTACATATTATCCAAAAGCATTCAACATATAAACGAGTTATGTGCAATCCGCCTCCGCCCGCCTTTGGAAGAAAAGATTTATAATTTAGTAAGAAATCCATTATTATATGAAACAAATTTACTTTGCCACAACCAACAGAGGAAAAGTCAATTCTGTAAGCAATGCTTTAACAAAATATGGAGTTGAGGTGGTTCATTGCCCGCTTGAATTACCAGAACCACGAAGTGATGATTTGAAAAAAATTGCAAAAGAAAAAGTTTTGTTTGCTTATGAGAAAATCGGAAAGCCCTGTATTGCTTTAGATTCTGGATTTTATGTTCACTCCCTTAATGGTTTTCCAAAAGCATTTGTGAACTTCGCCCTTGAAACAATTGGCATTGATGGTATTTTGCGATTAGTTGATGGAAAACCAAGAAATTGTGAATTCAGGAATTGTTTAGCATATCTGGATGAAACCTTGTCTGAACCAGCTTATTTTGAATCAAATGTAGAGGGTCTGCTTTCCGATTTTCCACGAGGCGAAATGCGAGATTATTATTGGGGTAAATTGTTTTTGGTCTTTATCCCAAAAGACGCAAACAAAACTTTTGCAGAAATGACTTTTGAAGAATATCAAGAATGGAGAAACCAAAGATACAAAGATTCTTTTGCAACTAATTTTGCTGAATGGATTTCTCAAAGATGAAGGCGGGCTACAGCGGACTTTCTCGCCTTCAGCTCGAACCACGTTGCACTTTCAGTCGCTTTGCTCCTTCAGGGCACATAACAGCGACTATACGGAAAGCTCGTTGCACTTCGCTTTCCCAAATTCTGCTACGCAGAACTTCGTATAGTCGCATACGTTAAGCCCAATCATCCTCAGGGCGCAAAAAGAGAAACTCTTTAATACCAAATATGTAATACTGTAAATATGGAACTCCGAATCTTCAAATATATGTTTTTGCTATTAGTCATCTCACTATTTTCTGTAGGAATAGTTGATGCTCAATTAGCAGATTCTCCTTGGCCAACTTTTCAGGGAAATTTACAAAGAACAGGCTTAAGTGTATATAATACCTCGCACGTAGATGGAACAGTTAAATGGAGTTTTCAAACTGGAGATGGAATTGAGTCTTCTCCAGCAATCGGAGAAGATGGAACGATTTATTTTGGCTCACATGATGGTTATCTTTATGCTGTAAACAAAAATGGAGAATTAAAGTGGAAAACAAAAATAGGAGCTCTGAGAGAAAAAGAAGAATGGTGGAAACCTCCACCAGTGGTAAAACATTTAGTCAGCACAGCCTCTTCTCCAGCAGTCGCTAAAGATGGTGCCATCTACATCGCCTCTCAAGACCAACATTTGTTTGCTATTTCACCCGAAGGAAAAGAGAAATGGAAATTCCCCATCGGCGTTGCTATTGATTCCTGGTCTTCTCCAGCAATCGGAGAAGATGGAACAATTTACATGACTTCCGCTTCACCAAAAGGCGGAGTGTACGCCATTAATCCGGACGGAACGGAAAAGTGGTACTACAATGTATGGATTGGCGCGTCCAATTCTCCTGCAATTGGCAAAGATGGAACTATCTATATTGCCTTTCCAACTGGCTATAAAACTAATGCATTGTTTGCGCTCAATCCTGATGGCACTGAAAAATGGAGAGTACCAACAGAATTATTCTTGGAATCATCGCCCGCAATTGCCGATGACGGCACTATTTACATCGGCTCTTTTGTAGATACAGGTGAAGGCGCGGGTTTATATGCCATCTCCCCTCAGGGAAAAATAAAATGGCATTTGACACTTCCAACTAAAGAGGTTATGTCAACTCCTGCCATAGCAAAGGATGGGACGATTTACTTTGGCAGCGTTGAGGGTGTCTTTTATGCTGTCAGCCCCGATGGAGTAAATAAATGGAGCTTTGATACTGGAAAACAACTTGGTTCTTCTGCTGCAATCGGAGCAGACGGAACAGTTTATTTTGGTTCAGGCAATGGTATTTTCTATGCCTTTAACCCAGATAGAACAGAAAAGTGGCGTTATGATACTAAATCTTCTATAGCTAGTTCTCCTGCTATTGGGTCAGACGGCACAATTTATATCGGTGCATGGAACAATAAATTATACGCCTTTGGCGGAACGCCTAAAGAAGAAATAAAGCTTCCACAAGATGAAAATGAAACAACGCCTGTTTCTGAAGAAATCGAATATCTACCTAAAAACATAACAAACGATGGCAAGATCGGAGTAGAAGAAGCAGCGCCAACCGGACTCACAGTTATCTATTTGATAGTGGCTGTGGCGATAGTAGTCATCATCGGCATAATTATATTGTACTTAAAAAAATTTCGGAAAATCTAATCATGGTCTCTAACTGCCATTTGTGAAAAGTAGCGCCCCTCGGCTGACTTCTCCGAATTGCTTCGCAATTCTCGACTTTTTCTTTCAGAAAAAGGGACTTAATAGCACTTTTACGGTTCCGCCTTCGCTCTGCCGCTCGGCTCCACCCAAACTTGCCTAAACGGCAAGCTTCGTAAAAGTGCATATGTTATACGCAATAGAATTTTCACTTTAACGAAGAGTCGGTAACCTTGAAAAGCAAACCTTATAAAATTAGCAAATTTTATTATTGGTATGATAGTCCAAAAATTCCTTATCGCAGGTGGAAACTCAACCGCATTAGTCTATGATTGCCCTATTGCTGATAGAAATAAAACCTCAAAAAAACTTCTTAAAGAAGTTGAACAAGTCGGTTTCGTTTCCACAAAAGCGATACTCCCAAAATTGATTATGATGGGTGGAGAGCTTTGTATTAACGCAACATTAGCATTCGCTTCTACCTTAAATAAAAATGGAGAACTCATCACAAGCGGTTTGAAAAATCCAATCCCTTATTCAAACAACAATGGTTCAACAACTATCAAAATTCCTTTCAAATTCAAACAAGATGAAAATGTTATTTTATTGGACGGGATTGGATTTATTCTTTATGACACAAAAGAAAAATCTGAAATAAAAAAATCAGAACTTTCAAAATTATCTAAAAAATGTAACCTGCCTGCCTTTGGCGGAATTATTTACAACAAAAACAAAATAATTTCTTATGTTTATGTAGCAGGCGTTAATTCTTTTGTGAAAGAAACCGCTTGTGGTTCGGGGAGTGTCGCTTTTAATATTTTCTCTGGAGTCAAAGATGTTATTCAACCGACAGAGAAAATAATCAACATCAAAAAAGAAGCGAAATTTTTTGACATTACTGCTAAAGTCACAAGTTACGAGTAACGGTTATCGACTCTTAAATATTGTTGCTTCGTAATTATTGATAAAAGTGAAAATTCTACTCACTCGCTACTGCTCGTGCCACGCTGCGCTCTCGCTACACTTCGTTTCGCTCGGGGCGTATAACACGGGATAAAAGGTTCGGCACTCGGCTCGTGCCTCACCCAAATTTTGTTCCGCCACGCTCCGCAAAACTTCTTTTATCCCGATACGTTATACGAAATCGTTGACTTCGGGCTGAAAAATGATAAACTATAAAAAGAATGAAATAATATAAATGATGGAGGTAAAAACTATGATAAATACAATTCAAAACTTAACAAAAGCATTTATTGGCGAAAGCCAGGCAAGAAACCGCTATACTTTCTATGCAAAAATTGCTAATGAAGAAGGGTTTGAACAAATTACAGAGATTTTTTTAATTACTGCCGAAAATGAAAAAGAACATGCTAAATGGTTGTTTAGGCTAATTAACGAGTTGAAAAAGAAAAGCAAGGAAAATCTTAATGAAATTAAAGTTGAATCTATATCTCCAACAGTTTTAGGCAATACCGCAGAAAATTTAAAAGCCGCGATCGCTGGTGAAAATTATGAATATACAAAGATGTATCCTGAATTTGCCGATGTTGCGGAAAAAGAAGGCTTTCCAGAGATTGCCAAAAGATTAAGAGCGATTGCGGTTGCAGAGAAGCACCACGAAGAGAGATACAAAAAACTCTTGAAAGAAGTAGAAGCTGGCGCCGTTTTCAAAAAAGAAAAGGAAATCTGGTGGGTTTGTCGCGAGTGCGGCTATACCCATTTTGGGAAAACACCACCTGAAAAATGTCCTTCCTGCGACCACGAAAAAAGCTTTTATCAAATCAAATGTGAAGAATATTAAGGAGATAAAATCATGATAGAACAAAAACAAATTTATAAATGCAACATCTGCGGTAACATTATAGAAGTTTTACATGCTGGCGGCGGTCAACTTGTTTGCTGCGGACAGCCAATGGAACTATTTACAGAAAAAACTGAAGATGTTGGCAAAGAAAAGCATGTGCCACTAATAGAGAAAACAGAAGCAGGAATAAAAGTGAAAGTTGGCTCAATTACTCATCCAATGGAAGAAAAACATTATATAGAATGGATAGAAATAATTGTCGATGGTAGTGTTTATAGAAATTTTTTGAAACCCGGCGATAAACCAGAAGCAGAGTTTGCAATAAAAGCAGAGAAAATTGAGGCAAGAGAATACTGCAATATTCATGGTTTGTGGAAATCATAAAAAATTATGAGGCCCTTCGTCAACGACTCTGTGAATTTGCTTCGCAAATCTTTGCCTCGCCTTCGGCTCGGTCACATAACAGCGGATAAAAGGGAAATCAAAGATTTCCCCAAATTGCCTTCGGCAACTTCTTTTATCCGCGAAACGTTAGGCGAAATTCGGCTTCGGCTTTACAAAGAAGAAAAGATAAAAATGAAAA
>DYHP01000031.1 GCA_020724105.1 Candidatus Methylomirabilis sp.
AACCGCGACTTTACGCGACTTACAACGCAACTTTACACTACTGATTAAAATCACCCCGATTCTTTTGAACCGGGGTTTTTGTTATGCTAATATTATCAGCGATCAGTGAGTAAAATTAATGGACTACACCTTTTTCCCCAAAGCCTGGCGCAGTTTTTCCAATTTTTTATCTAATTTTTCTTTAATCCAAGTATTTTTAAATTCTTCTTCTGAAACCGGTGTAAATTCCTCGGTTTTGCTTTTCTAAATCCGCTCTATAACCCGGAATAAATTCAAGCAAAACGTCGGGCGATTTCAATACTCTCTCTGGCTTTTTTTGACCTTTTTTCTTCTTTTTTAACCGCTTCCGGCGGTTTTTCAAATGTTTCCATATCTTTTTTTATAATCCCGCCCCGACTTTAAGTCGGGGGGATTAGTTTTCATTTAATTCTCATCATTAATATTGAATCATTTTTGTCTCAAAAGTCAAGCGTTTCCATATCTCCTGTGATTGTACATGTCTTGATAAACTTTTTATCCTGCGGTATAATAATCTGTTAGACAAGAATTCCAACGGGAATAGGCCTGTTGGGATGAAATCGGTCTCTAACCCCGCGCCACGCAGGGCGCAGGGTGGGTAACAATTCTTTAGCAACCTTTAACCGCCTCGATTTATTGAGGCAGGGAGGGAAAAGAACCATGTTGAAAAAACTCAGAGAGATGACAGGAATGAAAAAATCATTGCCTCTACAGTGGGTGTGATGATTCTGGTGAGCGCGGTATATCTTCTCATTTACTGGCTCGGTGGACATGTTGAAATTGACGTCGCCTTCGTCGCCGTCCCCACCGCCTTCCTCGCCACCGCTTTCGTCGCCGTCGCCTTCGCCACTGCCGCCTTCATCGCTGACGAGTACAAGATAAAATACTGGAAAATCTTGTTAGTGTTGCTGATGGAAATAGGTTTGTTGTTTGCGGCATTTACCCGCTGTGTCCCCCACATCGCCATTGCCGTATTGATGGCGATGGTTATCGCGCTCGCCGCAATTCTCATCGTAATTATCACAAGAAAAAGCGCGGTTGCGGCGGAAAAGATAGAGACCTAAAGGTCTTCACTGTATTGCTCTCAAAATCCCAATCCCACTCACGGGTCAAGCCTGCTTATTAGCAGACAAGCGCAAGACCCTTTTTTTGCGCGCACTTTCGTGCGCTATTCCAAAGGCTATTCCAAACGCTGGGCAAGATGCCTAGCGTCCTTTTATTTAGACGCCCGGTTGTTAGATTTCGTAAATCCCGTTGGATTTATGGAAAAGTGGTCAAAGATTAGCTTTGACCACTTTTATGAATTTTCCTCCTTGTTTTTATCATTTTTAATTGCGCAAATTCTTCGCCTGCATACGCCAAATAAAAGTAAAAATAAAAAACCCAATCGCCATTAAAATTCCGCTCGCGTGAAATCCGCTAAAAATCCAATATACAAAATTTAAAAGGCAGAGAATCGCGCCTAAAACGCACTTTATCGCAACCGACCAGAAACCGACGCTTTTCTTCAGAATATACTTCTGAATCATTTCTTTTGTGATGAGACATCCTATAATCAAAAACAAAATAAAGATTACGCCCGAAAGCAAAAGGATTAAAGGATGCGTTTCCATTTTTCCTCCTCCCGCCAAACGGCGGATTGTTAAAATTCTTTCCTTCTCCGTCCAATGACATACCCCCTGTCTCGCCACAGTCCCAACAAATCAGGACAAAGGCGGACTTGTTGCAGATAATTATATCTAATCAAATACCGCCGGTTTTGTCAATATTTAACAACATATTTAACACAACTTTCTTCTTGACTTCTGAATCAAAATCTGGTACCATATTTATATGTAAAATGAAAGAAATTCTATGTCCAAAAAGTCAAAAAAAGGGCTACAATTGAAGAAAAAATCAACCACTCCTAATGTTAGAAAAGTGAAAGCGGCCGCAGGAGAACAATACACTGCCAAACAGATTACGGTTTTGGAAGGTTTGGAACCGGTCAGACGCAGACCCGGCATGTATATCGGTTCAACCGGCGCCTCAGGCTTGCATCATTTGGTCTGGGAAGTGATTGACAACTCCATTGACGAAGCAATGGGAGATTATTGCGATGAAATCACCGCCACGCTTCATCCCGGAAATCTCGTCTCTGTGGAAGACAACGGCCGCGGCATTCCGGTTGATATTCACAAACAATACAAGGTTTCCGCTTTGGAGTTAGTGATGACAAAACTTCACGCCGGCGGAAAATTCGGTGAAGGCGGTTACAAAGTTTCAGGCGGCTTGCACGGCGTCGGCGTTTCGGTGGTCAACGCTTTGTCAACTTATCTTAAAGCCGAAGTCTACCGCGACGGAAAAATCTGGGCGCAAGAATACATTCGCGGCAAGCCAAAAACGAAAGTTAAAGCCGTTGGCAAAACGTCAAAACACGGAACCAAAATTACTTTTGAAGCAGATGCGGAAATTTTTGAAAAAGTTGAATATAATTTGAAAACCATTTACGACCATCTGAGGCAGCAGGCGTTTTTAACCAAGGGTGTGACGATTAACATTGTTGACGAAAGAATCAAAAACGAAAAAAGCGTTTACTCTTTTTATTTTGAAGGCGGCATCGCCTCGTTCATCCATTCAATTAACCGCGCCTGCGCCAAGCGAGGCGAAAGCGTGTTTTACGCCCAAAAAGAAGTCAGCGGCGTCAATGTTGAAATTGCCGTGCAATACACCGACGATTTTAAGGAAACCGTTTTAGCTTTTGCCAATAACATTTACAACCCTGACGGCGGCATGCATTTAATGGGCTTTCGCACCGCCTTAACGAGAGTCCTGAACAATTACGCCAGAAAACAAGGTTATCTTAAAGAAAAAGAAGACAACCTAACCGGCGAAGACGTGCGCGAAGGCCTTAACGCAGTCATTTCGGTAAAAATTAAAAATCCCCAGTTTGAAGGCCAAACCAAATCAAAATTGGGCAACCCCGAAGCAAGAACCGCGGTTGAAGCGGTGACAAACGACGCTTTTGCCGCCTTTTTGGAAGAGCATCCAAAAGACGGCGAAGCGATTATCACCAAGTGCATCCTTTCGGCCAAAGCGAGAATCGCCGCCAAAGCCGCCCGCGAAACCGTTATCAGAAAAGGGTTTTTGGAAGGCATGACTTTGCCGGGAAAATTAGCCGACTGTTCATCGCGCGATTCCGACAAGTCAGAACTTTACATAGTGGAAGGCGACAGCGCCGGCGGCTCAGCCAGACAAGGCCGCGATCGTGATTTTCAGGCGATTTTGCCTCTACGGGGCAAAATTTTAAATATTGAAAAATCTCGGCTTGATAAAATGCTCGCCAATAATGAAATCAAATCCTTGATTATCGCCTTGGGCACCAACATCGGCGAACAATTTAACATAGAAAATCTGCGCTACAATAAAATAATCCTGATGACTGATGCCGATGTTGACGGCGCTCACATCAGGACCTTGCTTTTAACGCTGTTCTTCCGCCATTTTCCTGAAATCATCAAGCAGGGACATCTTTACATCGCCCAACCGCCGCTCTACCGCCTACAGCACGGCAAGGAGATTCTTTATGCTTACAACGACGAAGAAAAAGAAAAACTGACAAAACAGATAACGGCTAAAAAAGAGGCGGTCGCCAAACTAAAACCACCCAAACAAGCTAAAAAGAAAAAAGTTGAAGCGGAAATCACGGCAGAAACCGCCGAAGCGGCGGAAGTTGAAATCTTAAAAGGCGTTTCAATCCAGCGCTACAAAGGTCTTGGCGAAATGAATCCAGAACAATTGTGGGAAACGACAATGAACCCGGCAAATCGCCTGCTTAAAATCGTGACGATTGAAGACGCTAAAGCGGCTGATGAAATTTTTGACATTTTAATGGGCACCGAAGTTGAACCCCGCAAACGTTTCATCCAAACCCGCGCGAAGAGCGTGAAGAATTTGGATATCTAAAAATAGTTAGATTAGTTATAAGTTATAAGTTAGAACTAACCAAAAACTAATAATTAAAAACTCCGATTTTTTCGGAGTTTTTTTGGATTCCGCATCAAGTGCGGAATGACAGTGGGTTAAGATAACTTTTTTATCAAATCCTTTATTTTTACAATCTCCGCTTTTCCGCTTTGGCGGTATTTTAGTTCCACTGAATCTTTGGCGAGAGTTTTTTCGGAAACGAGAATTCGGAGCGGGATGCCGATTAAATCGGCGTCGGCAAATTTTTCGCCCGCCGAGACATCCAAACGATCGTCCCATAAAACTTCCCACTCGGCTTTTTCTAATATTTCACAAACTTTTTTGGCCGCCTTGCGGACATTGGATTTATCGTCTTTACTTAAATCCAAAAGATGGACGCAACAAGGCGAAACTTCTTCTGGCCAGATAATTCCCTTGTCGTCGTGCCAAACTTCCACAATCGCGCCTAAAATCCTTGACGGGCCCAAACCATAACATCCCATAATCACCGCTTGCTCCTTGCCATCTTTTGACATAAATTTAAGGTTCATCGGCTTTGAATACTTTGTTCCGAGTTTGAAAATGTTGCCGACTTCAATCGCTTTGCCGATTAAAACTTTCCTTCCGCATTTCGGGCACTTGTCGCCAGCGTAGACCTCGGCGATTTCTTTGTTTTGGGCAAAATCGCATTTTGTATCGAGACCCGGTCTCCCTGGGAGACCGGGTCTCCTCACATTTTTCTCGCAATAAAATATCGTATCCTCGCCGGTTTCGACCAAAACCTGGAATTCGTGCGAATGCTCTTTGGAAAACACGCCGCCCGAGGCTTCAACCACCATTGCTTCCAAACCGCAGCGCTTGAAAATTCTTAAATACGCCTCTTTTACTTTTTCGTAATAACCGTCCAGGTCTTCTTTGGTCGCATGGAAACTGTATAAGTCTTTCATGGAAAATTCCCTGCCGCGCAAAAGGCCTGATTTGGCGCGCGGTTCGTTTCTGAATTTGTCTTGAATTTGATACAAGGCAAACGGCAAGTCCTTATACGAACTGATTTTGGCGCGAGCAATGTCAACCACCGGCTCTTCGTGCGTTGTGCTAAGTCCCAGCCACGCCCCTCCCCTGCCTTCAAATTGAAACATTATTTCTTTAAGCGATTCCCACCTGCCGGTTTCATCCCATAATTCTTTGCTCTGGAGCGCGGACATTAAAATTTCCTGGCCGCCGACGGCGTTAATTTCCTCGCGGACAATGTCTTTTATTTTTTCAAAAACTCTTAAACCGAGCGGTAAATAACTCCACACGCCGGACATCACTTTATGCGCAAAACCGGCCCGTATTAATAATTGAGAATTTATTGCCTCTTCATCCGACGGCATTGTTTTTGAAGTTTTTCCGAACAATTTTGAGTATAACATAAATTACCTTGAATTACGAAATGCAGTTATTGCCTGAGCCTGTTGAAGGCATAACTGCATAATTAAGCCAAAATTTTACCCTTCGACAGGGCTCAGGGAATAAAATTTTGGCCATTTCGTAAATTCAAAGTAAATAAAGAAACCAAAAAGATTTTGACTTAGAATGAAGCGCGCGCGATTTTTTTACAACATCCTCTATGAGCTTGTGAGAATATTTATGCCAAACCCATTTTATCTCTTCATCATTGCCTAAATCCAATACTCGCTCAATAATATATCGAGCGTGTTTTTTAGAATTAATTTTTTTAGGGTCAGTGTCCCAAAACAATGTTTGTCTAAAACGCATACTTAAATTCCTTAGTACTTAAATTATATCATATTTCAGCCAAAAAATCAAGTGGCGCATTATCGTAGTTAAACTACGATAATAGACGTAAATTAATTTCGCGCAAATTTTAACAAAAATACTTATAATTTCTTCTCAATATCTTTTTTAACTCTCTCAACAAACTTTTTAACCGTCATTTCTTCGGTATCTTTCTGCCCGCGGGCACGGACGGTTAATTTCTTGCCTTTAGCTTCTTTGTCGCCAATGACAAGCATGTAAGGGACTTTTTCCTTTTCCGCTTTGCGGATTTTGTAACCGACGGTTTCGTTTGCCGAATCAATCTCGCACCTCAATCCTTGTTCCGCCATTGTGGCGGCCAATTTTTCCGATGGTCCGACATGGGCATTGCCAACCGGAATTAGTTTGACTTGAACCGGCGCAAGCCAGGCGGGCAAGGCCCCGGCCGTGCGCTCCAATAAAAAGGCGAAAAATCTCTCAAACGAACCCAAAATGGCGCGGTGAATCACCATTGGCCGCTTTTCTTTCCCTTTTTCGTCAGTATAAGTTAAATCAAATCTTTCGGGCATGTAAAAATCAACCTGGACGGTGGCAATGGAGTCCTCTTTGCCTAAAACATTTTTAATCTGCGCATCAATTTTGGGACCGTAAAAAGCCGCCTCGCCTTCTACCTCAACGTATTTTGCGCCGAATTCTTTCATCGCCCGCCTGATTTGTCCTGCGGACTCTTCCCACAACTCCCTCTTCTCAATGTCGCCGTATTTTTCCTTTTTTGAAAAGTCGGGCAGGGCAAGCCGGAAATAATAATCGGAAATCTTGAAATCCTCGTAAACTTCTTTGAAAATTTTTAAAACATTCTTGAATTCGTCTTTCAAACCCTTGGGGGCGCAGTAAATGTGAGCGTCTTCCTGAGTAAAACACCTGGTTCGAATCAAACCGGTTAATACACCCGAGCGCTCAAAACGATAAACCGTGCCGTATTCCCCCAAGCGCAAAGGCAACTCCCGATAACTTCGCGTTCGGGATTTATAAATCATATGGTGATGCGGGCAATTCATCGGCTTTAAATAATATTCCTCGCCTTCAATGTCAATCGGCGAATACATATCTTCTTTGTAGTGCGCCAAATGCCCGGACATTTCGTATAAAGCTTTTTTGGTGATGTGGGGAGTGCAAACGTGCTGATAGCCGTTTTCGTCAAGTTTTTTATACATATAATCCTCGATTTGGCGGCGAACAAACGCGCCTTTCGGCATCCAGAGCGGCAACCCTTTGCCGACTTTTTCGGAAATGGTGAAAAACTCCAGCGCCTCGCCCAAAACGCGGTGGTCGCGTTTTTCCGCTTCTTCAAGAAGTTTTAAATGAGCGTTTAATTCTTTTTCGGAACCGAAAGCCAAGCCGTAAATGCGGGTAAGCATTTTGTTTTTTTCGCTCCCGCGCCAATAAGCCCCGGCGATTTTTTGAAGATTGAAAACGCCTAAGTCCTTTGTTGAAGCGATGTGTGGACCGCGGCACAAATCAACGAATTTTCCGACGGTGTAAATGGTAACCCCTCCCGCGCCTTTCGACTCCGCGGAGCTTACCCCGATATTTGCATCGGGACTCCGCTCAGAGAATAATTTATGCCCTGAGCTTGTCAAAATCTTCTCTCCACCCCAAATTTCTCCCGCATTAGTCGTTCCGAATTTCTTTAAATCTTCCAAAAGTTCAACTTTGTAATCTTGTTTCAAATCTTGAAAAATTTTAATCGCCTCGTCAAGAGAAACCTCTTTTCTTTCCAACGGCAGGTTTTTTTTGACCATTTCTCTCATTTTTTCTTCTATTTTTTTAAGCGTTTCCGGTTCAATGGTTACGCCTTCAGGAAAATCAAAATCATAATAAAAGCCGTTTTCAATAACCGGCCCGATGCCGAATTTTGTTTCGGGAAACAATTCTAAAATCGCCGCCGCGGCAAGATGGGCGGTAGAGTGGCGGACGACTTCAATGGGATATTTCATAATAAAAATTGTCCCTAGGCCTTTCAGGCCTGGATCCCGGCAACGAAGTTGCCTAGGGAATTTGATACAATTTGAATTTTGACATTGAGCTTGTCGTCCCGACTTTATGTCGGGATTGGCTCATTTTAGCCCTTCAACTGCGCTCAGGGACTAAAATGAGCTAACTTTTTTAAGTTCAAAACAAGGGGGAACTTAATACCAGTTCATTGTATTATTATCTTAATCCTTTCCGCGATGCTTGGCAAACGGTTCAAGAAAAACGGCCTCAATTTTATCTGCGCGTCTTCAATTTCATCAAAATTCTTTAAATAATCAATCGCCTGACTCTTTTTCATGCCGACAAGATTATCCTTGTTCAATATATCAACGTCGTCTTTAAGCACCGTTTCCGCCGGAACGCCGACCTTGAGCACCGCCGAACCCGACTCCGCGTCGTATCTAACCAAATTGAATTTAATCTCGTCGTACAAAACGCTCCTTAAATTTCGTTCCGCCGGCACAACCAACTTTATTTTTTCGTCAGCCGATTTTTTAATCGCCTCCTTGTCATAAATAACGGCAAGCACTTTGATTTTCATGTAAACATTGATTTTTTCCTTCTCGTCGCCTGCTTTGGCGTCAACTTTCTCATCTGTCACTTCGGATAAAAAAACCAAACCCGTTTTTTCATTCAATGACCCGGCGGCTTGTTCCTTGGCTGCGGAAATGATTTTTTCCTTTAAAAGAGCTTTCGCCTTGGAGATGTCGTTCGCGCTTGCGACTTTCAACGTCTTTTTGCCGCCGCTTGTCGCTTTGTCGCTTGTTGCGTAAATTTTTCGCTGCAAAGCGGCGCTTAACCCCGGAATGGTAAATTTCGTCGGACCGATATCGCCCGTTTCGCCCGGCTTGTCGGCGTAAATCCGAGCTTTAACGCTGCCGTAGGCAGGCACCATCTCTCTATCGCTTAGATGAAATAATACTCCGCCTTCCGCGAGCAGTCTGGTTGTTTGAACCAATGTTTGATTCTGGGCGGTTTCATTGGTGATAATGACTTCGCCTTCGGCTATTCCTTCTTTTATCTCACCCTCCCCTTCAATCTCGTAATCCAGGGAATCCTCCGTCAATATTTCGGCAGCCGAACCAGTAACGCCATTTTCGGATAACGGAACTTTTTCCACAGTCACATTAAACTCGGCGTTTACTTTAAATTTCTTGGGCGTAATGAATATCTCGGCTTTTGACAAAGAAAAATACAGCGCCGCCGCCAAAATAACCAAGGTCGCCAGCGTAAAAAACAAAGCGATGCGGCGGTACATCCTGACAGGCGCGGTGTAACTTGGCGGCGTTTTTTTAAAAGCAGCTGCTTCTTTTTTTTCCGCAGATTTTTCCTTTTCGCCCAGTTGCTCGATTTTATCGTTTTTCTCTATTTCCGCCAAAATATCTTCAACGGCCGCGCGTTCTTTTGTCTCGCCCCCCGAAACTTCGTCCACCCGGTGCAAATTTCTTTGAAATTTGTTCGGGCGCGCCAAAATTTTAGAGGGCTTTTTCTTTATCTTTTTCGGCCCCGCCGGGTAGTAAAATGAAGTTCTGCTGCCCGGTTTTACAATCTTTTTGGCCGCCCTTTTCCTTTTGGCAATGCCTTTTTCAGGCGGGTCAGCCTCGTTTAAACCCGCCCCGTAGCTCCCGACTTGTCGGGATGCTGCGGGGTTTGTTAAATCCAATCTTTTGTCCTCCATATTTGTAGAAGCCGCAACACGCCATTACAACGCCATTTAACGCGTATTTATTCGGCTTCGTCCCAACTTTAAATCGGGATTTGTTCGGCTTCGTAATCCCAGCGTGGCTTACGAAGCCGAACAAACCGCAAAGCCAAACAAATTATAAATAGCGTAAATTGGCGTAGTTATAGCGTGAACTGGCGATTTAGTTTCACTTAAATTATACACCAAAACTCGCTCTCGGACAAACAACCGTTCTATTGCCTCAAAATCCCCAAAATCACTCCTTTGACGTTTTCCTCGCTTAAAAGCACCACCTTGTCGCAAATAAGGCAGTTTTTGCCTTCGCGGTTGTCGATTTTCCCCCAAATTACGGCCGGGATGTCTTCGCGCCACTCCACATTGCCTTCTTTAACGATTTTCGGGAAAATCACCAAATCCACTGCGTCGCTTGTGTCTTCCAATTTCGCAAAATACATTATTTCCTTGCCCTTGGTTATAAACCGCCTTAAATTATTGATGATGCCGCCGGTAACGACGTTTCTGCCGCGCGCCAAGTTATTCAAACCGCCGACGGACGTAATGTAATTTTGCAATTTGGCGGAAAAAACGGAAAACGGATGGTCGGAAATGTAAAGCCCCAACAACTCTTTTTCCCATTTCAATTTATCGTCAAGACTCGCCGGCGGCGCGCTTTTTAAACGGAGCGGCGGCGCATTCCAGTTGGAAGATATCCCGTCTCCCTTCGGGATATCTCCCGAAGGGTGAAAGGGAGACAAACCAAAAAGATTTACCTGTTTATTTTCTTTTTCGCGCAACAAATCCTTGTTGTATTGAAGCAATAATTCCGCATTGGACAAAAGTCCGCCGCGCTCGCCCAACGAATCCATGGCGCCGGCCATAACAAGCGCCTCAAGCGATTTTTTGTTGAAATTTTTGGAATTGATGCGGCTCGCAAAATCGGCAAGGTCTTTGAATTTTCCGTTTTTCTCTCTTTCTTCGATGAGCGCCCGGCTTATTTCCTCTCCTAAATTTTTAATCGCCAAAAGCCCAAAGCGGATGTGTTTGTCGTCGATGTAAGTGAAATTTTCGCGGCTTTGGAGGACATCCGGCGGCAAAACTTTAATTCCCATTTCGCGGCACTCTTTCACCACTTCCCTGATTTTTTCGTTGTCGCCTGCCTCGGCGGTCAAAACCGCGGTCATAAATTCCGCCGGGTAATTCGCTTTAAGATACGCCGTTTGGTAAGCGATAACAGCGTAACTGGCGGCATGGGCGCGATTAAAACC
>DYHP01000002.1:0-9506 GCA_020724105.1 Candidatus Methylomirabilis sp.
CTCGCTCCGGGCGACAAGATTTATCTGTCGGGCAAAGCAACGTCGGATTTTTGGGGGACGCAGATGATGAATCCGGTTTACGAAAAAGAAACCGCAAGGGAAGCGCTCCATACGGGCAGGGTGGCGCCGATTTATCCGTTGACGGAAAATTTGAGCCAGAAACAATTAAGATTTTTGATAAATTTGGTTTTGCCGCTTGCAAAAGAAATTGCCGATCCGCTGCCGCAAAGCATAAAAAGGGAAATGAAAATTTTGGATTTGGCGCCGGCGCTCAAATTTATCCATTTCCCGAAAAACAAAGACGAGGCGAAAAACGCGGCAAAAAGATTCAAGTTTGAAGAATTGTTTTATTTGCAGATTGAAAATGAACTTTCAAGAAAAGCATTGTTGAAAGAAAAGGCGCCGAAGATTTTCTTTTTTGAAAAATACACCAAAAATTTCGTTGACTCATTGCCTTACAAACTGACCGAGGCGCAAAGAAAATCGGCGTGGGAAATTCTGACCGATTTGGGAGTGAAGACCGCCACTTACTCCCCCTATTCCCCGACAAGTCGGGGAATAGGGGGAGATGGAGGGGGTTATGTTTCGCCCATGAGCCGCCTCTTAAACGGTGATGTCGGTTCGGGTAAAACCGTGGTTTCGGCCATTGCTGTTTTTAATGTAATTTTAAACAAATTCCAGGCGGTCTTTATGGCGCCGACCGAAATTTTGGCACTTCAGCATTTCAACACTTTCGCGGGTTTGTTCAAAAATTTGGATTTAAAAATCGGGCTTTTAACGCGGGGTTTTTCAAAAATTTTTGAAAAAAGGGAAAATCCCCCTCAATCCCCCTTTGTGAAAGGGGGAGAGGGGATTTCTGAAATTAAAAAATCAAAACTGCTCAAAGGAATAGAATCGGGCGAAATAAGATTTGTAATCGGCACGCACGCCTTGATTTACCCCCTCACCTTTTCACAGAATGAAGAATTTTGCAAGAAAAATTGTGTTTCTACGAATCCTTCTTCTCTCAATAAGATGATGGTGTCTGAGAAAGGTGGGGGAGTGAAGGAAAAAATTAAATTTCACAAACTCGCTTTGGCGATTGTCGACGAACAGCACCGCTTCGGCGTCGCTCAGCGAGCGGCGTTAAAACAATATTCCAAAGAATTGATATATTATCCTCACTTTTTGTCCATGACCGCTACGCCGATTCCGAGAACTTTGGCGTTAATCGCTTACGGCGATTTGGATATTTCGATTTTAAACGAAATGCCCAAAGGCAGAAAGCCGATTGTCACAAAACTGGTCCGGCCGGAATTTAAAGCCGACGCTTATTCTTTTATTCGCAAGGAAATTAAATCCGGCAGGCAGGCGTTTGTTATTTGCCCGTTAATCGACCCATCCGACAAACTGGGCGTTCGTTCGGTGAAAGAAGAATTTGAAAAATTAAAAAATGAAATTTTTCCGGAATTTGAGATTGCGGTTTTGCACGGCAAAATGAAAAGCGCGGAGAAAAATAAAATAATGGAAGATTTCAAAAATAAGAAAATTCAAATTTTGGTTTCCACCACCGTTGTTGAAGTCGGCGTTGACGTGCCGAACGCCACAATGATGCTCATTGAGGGCGCGGAAAGGTTCGGACTGGCGCAATTGCATCAATTGCGCGGAAGAGTGGGCAGGGGAGAGCATCAGTCGTACGCTTTGGTATTTTTAGGGACTTCGTCGCGCGAGGCCGGCGAGCGCTTGAAGGTTTTTGCCGATACGTTAAACGGCTTTCAATTGGCCGAATTTGACTTGAAATTCCGCGGTCCGGGCGACATTTTGGGCGTGAGGCAATCGGGTCTTCCAACCCTTAAATTCGCCAATTTAGACGATATAGAACTCTTGAAAATGGCGCGCGACGAAGCGAAAAAATACGTTAATCTTGACCCGGAATTCAAAAAAATTCCATTATTAAGGCAAGAATTAGAGAAGAGGATGAGAGAAGTGCATCTTGAGTAAAAATCCGAAATCCGAATCCTTGCCCCGACATTCATCGGGGTCTCCGCTTCGCTCCGAAAATCCGAAATCACCCCCACTTACTCCCCCTGTTCCCCGACTTGTCGGGGGATGGGGGGAGTTAGAGGGGGTTAAAATCAAAAATAAAACCGCCGCAACAAAACCGCGGCGATTTTTATTGTCAAAAGTTGCAAATTATTGTAAAATAAATAGTGTAGAGAAATATGACGCATCGCGTATTTATCGCCATAAATTTGCCGCAGGAGGTGAAAGATGAGTTGGGGAGGGCTTTGGCGTCTTTAAAAAGGGATTTGAAGCAGGCCCCGATAAGATGGGCGGCAGCCGATAAAATACACACCACCTTGCACTTTTTAGGAGATTTAACCGATGAGCAGGTGGAGGAAGTGGGCGATATTTTGGCTAAAGTTACGCCAAAATACGGCAAATTTAAGATAAAACTCGGCCAAATCGGATTTTTCCCGCACAAATTCAGGCCGCGGGTGGTCTTTGTTGACGAGCGATGCCCTGACGAAATCGGCGATCTTCAGGCGGAAATCGGCAAAGAGTTGGAAAATTTGGGCTATAAAGTGGATTCGCGGCCGTGGCATCCGCATTTGACGCTTGGCAGAATCCGCCTTCGCCCCGATTTCATCAAGGACCGCGACAAGCCGAGACAAGGCTTCGGCGGACAAGTTAACGGTTCGGTTCACGCCAAAGATTTTGAAAAACAGGAAATCCGGCCAATGGAATTTGAGGTGGAAAGCGTGGAGTTGATGGAAAGCGAATTGAGCCCCGACGGAGCGAAATACACAGTATTAAAAAGTTTTAAATTTCAATGACGATTCTCGGCGTTAAAATAAGCAATTTTACAAAAAAAGAAACGCTCCAAAAAGTGGAATCATTTTTATTTGACGGCGGACAGCATCACATTGTTACGCCGAATCCGGAAATGATTGTTTTGGCGCAGCGCGACGAAGAATTTAAGAAAATTTTAAACGAAGCGGATTTGGCTGTTGCCGACGGCGCGGGATTGATTTTTGCCTCGCGGATTTTAGGAGATGTAAAGACGTCGGATGTCCAAAATGTAAGACATCCGATGTTCCAAGGACATCGGATGTCGGTACAAAACCAAAGGACATCGGATGTCGATACAAATGCAATAATAATTACCGAACGTTCCGATAAAATATTTTTTCCAAGCCGCCGCGTTATTATCTGGAAGAGGGGAGAGGCGCTGGACGACAGTTTTAAAAAGTTGTCGGAATTTGCGCCTTTGTATTATTACAACATCGCCTTTACAGACGAAGAATTTAGAATCATGAATCAGGAATTAAGCAAATCGGATTTACAATTAGAATTGGTGAAGGTATTTGGGAACGAAGCGTTGTATAAAATAATTTTTAATTTTTAATTTCAAATTTCAAAACGGTTCCAAATGTTTGAAAAAGTAAATAAAAATTGTTTGAAAATTATAAATTACAAATTAAAAATTTATAGTCTTATGAAGAAACGCATTATTATTCTTGCAACAACAATAATAATTATAGTCACCCCGCTTGTTTTAACGGGTTATCTCTTTTATAAAAACTATTATTTTCTCAACGGTTTTTCCGCTGTTTACGATTTGAAAAAGGAATCAAAATACATCAGTCCCTTAAAACCGCTTAGCGCCGTTGGCGAAATTGTTGACACTTGGAATGTCGGAAAAGCCCAAACGGAATTTGGCACTTTCAATATTGAAACGCGAGAGATTTTCCAGCCGATTATTGACGATTTTGCCTATACCGACATTTTCTTGCCGAAAAAATTTGAAAAACTGAATTTGACGCTTCTTTACCGCGCCGATACGCCTGAATTGAAAGTGTGTTTGAAAATCGGAAAAGAAGAAGGGGATTGGTCTTGTCAGATTTTTTATGTGGATAGACAGTCGGATAATTGGTATACACTAGGCGCGAGTTGGGATACGGCGAACGCTGAGCAAATCAAACCGCGGCACTACAGAATCGGTTTCTTTGCGCCCGGCTTGAACGAAAAAAACGGGATACTGCATATAAAAAAAATTCAAGTGGAAGCGAAGTAAATTTAATCATTGATCGTTGACTATTGATCATTGACAGCCATCTAAAGTCAAGGATCAAAAGTTAAGGATTATTACAAAGATGTGAATTTTATTCTAAGACTTGCTTTTTTGATTAATTTAATCACTCTTATGATTTTAGGCATCTTAGAATTGATGTTGCCCGGCTTTGTTTTATATTTCATAAATTTCAATTATTTGTTCGTGTCTTTCTGCGCCATTGGCTTGCTGTTGATAATTCTCTTTAAAAGGACTTGATTGTATGATATAATAATTATTGTGATTGTATGTCATTTCCTACTATAACCTTAGACATTTGGGGATGGCTGGCGACATTGGGGGCAAGCCCTTGGAAGACCGCATGGATTTTATTTCATTCCGGCGGCTGGATTTTGTTTGTGTGGGTTTTTGGCTGGGGCGTCTGGCACATTTGGCTTGACAAAAGGCGAAACGCGTTTGAGCGGGCGCAAAGATATTTTATGCTGACGGTAAATTTACCCAAACAAACCGAACAATCGCCCAAGGCCGTGGAAAATATATTCGGCCATTTAGCCGGCCTTTATCGCGGTTTAACTAAAAAAGAGGAACTGTGGGAAGGGCAAGTGCAGACAACTTTGAGCCTGGAAATCACTTCGTTTGGCGGCTATATTAGATATTACATTCGCGTTGGCGAGAAATTTCGCGATTTGGTTGAAGCGACGATTTTTGCCCAATATCCCGACGCCGAGATTATTGAAACGGCCGATTACGCGGGCGACTTGCCGCACTATTTTCCCAACGAAAAATACGATATGTGGGGCGCTGAATTTTTAACCAAAAAATCGCCTGCTTACCCGATCAAAACTTATCCGTTTTTTGAACACGGTCCCTCAAAAGAATATTTTAAAGACCCCCTGGCTTCATTGTTGGAATTTCTTTCAAAACTTAAAAAGGGCGAGAACCTTTGGATTCAATTTTTAATTCAGCCGACAACCGATGATTGGAAAAAAGCATGCGAAGCGGAAATTGATAAAATTACGGGCAAATTAAAATCCACAGAGAAACCGGAAGAGACATTTAAGATGTTAATGCTGACGCCGGGAGAACGGCAAATGGTGGAACAAATGCAAATGAAAGTTTCAAAAAACGGCTTTTTAACCAAAGTAAGGATTGTTTATGTTGCCGAAAAACAGATGATCAGAAAAGGTCCGGTGGTCGGGGCGATGAAAGGCGCGTTCGCGCAATATAACGGTCTGAATGAGTTTAAAATTTATAAACATATTGCCCCGAAAACCGATTATTTTTGGCAGAAACACAAACTCTTTGAATATTTATCATTCGGTTTTTATAAAACCTGGCATACGCGTCAGAATCACCTCATGCGCGCTTATGTCAATCGCGATATCGGCTGGGGCGGGCCGATGTATATTTTAAACACCGAAGAACTGGCGACCCTTTTCCATTTCCCGATGACCGAAGTCAAGGCGCCCCTTGTGCAGAAAACAGAGGCAAAAAAAGCAGAACCGCCGTTTTCCTTGCCGACAGGGTGACAAATTCTGTGTGGTTCAGCGCAAGGTTCCGTGGGTTCAGTGTTAAAATGCCTCTTTTAATCACGGAACTACACAGAATTTAACCCCAGTAGTACTCCGACTTAAAGTCGGAGACTACGGGGCAGGCGCGGAACAACACTGGAAAAACCATTGTTATGTATAACCACGACCATGAAAATGAAGTAACTTTTTTCGCCGAAACCAACTTCCGCGACGAAAGAAAAAAATTCGGCATTAAAACTGACGACAGGCGGCGGCATGTTTATATTATCGGCAAAACCGGCACGGGCAAAACCAACTTAATTGAAAACATGGTTATTTCCGACATAAACGCCGGCCACGGCGTTGCTTTGGTTGACCCACACGGCGACAGCGCGGAAAAAATTATTGATTTTATTCCGCCTCATCGGGTTAACGACGTGGTTTATTTTAATCCGGCAGACGACGAATACCCGATAGGTTTTAACATTTTGGAAATTACCGAGCCGAAACACAAGCATTTAGTCGCCGCCGGAATGATGGGGGTTTTCAAAAAAATCTGGCCCGATGTTTGGTCGGCAAGAATGGAATATATTTTAAGCAATGCCATTTTGGCGCTTCTGGATTATCCCGGCTCCACGCTTTTGGGAGTTAATCGTTTGTTTGCCGACAGGGAGTACCGAAGGAGGTTCGTGGCAAACATCAAAGATCCGGTAGTAAAAAGTTTCTGGGTCGATGATTTTGAGAAATGGCAGGACAAATTCCGCAGCGAAGCAATTTCTCCAATTCAAAATAAAGTCGGACAGTTTCTTTCGGCTTCAATTATCCGAAATATTGTCGCGCAGGTTAAATCAACAGTCAATATGCGCGACATTATGGACACCGGTAAAATTTTAATCGTTAATTTGGCAAAAGGTAGAATCGGCGAGGACAGTTCCAAACTCATGGGCGGCATGGTGGTCACTAAACTTCAGTTGGCGGCAATGGAACGGATTAATGCGCCGGAAAAAGAACGTAGGGATTTTTATCTTTTTGTCGACGAGTTCCAGAATTTTGTCACCGAAAGTTTCGCCAATATTTTGTCGGAAGCGAGAAAATACAGGCTGAATTTAACCATTGTCCATCAGTACATTGAGCAGTTAGACGAAAAGGTGCGGGCTGCGGTTTTTGGCAATGTCGGCAGTATCGTTACATTCAGGGTTGGCGCAGCCGACGCCGAGATATTAGAGAAGGAATTCACGCCCGTATTTACCATGGACGATTTGGTTAATCTGCCGAAATACAATATTTATTTGAAATTGATGATTGATGGCGTGGCTTCCAATCCTTTTTCCGCCACCGTTCTTCCTCCCAGCGACCAAAGAGCGGGCATCTCTGAACGGGTTATTAAAGTTTCGCGGGAACGCTACGCAACTTCAAGGGAAGTCATTGAGGATAAAATTTTGCGCTGGAGCGGCATGAGAGGCGGCGAAGAGGGCGAGGAAGGCGTAAGACCTATAAGTCCCATAAGTCACATAAGACCTATAAGTCCCATAGGACCTAGACGCGCGCCGCCTCGCCGTTTTGACGAGACAAGTCAGCCTCCGCGTCGTTATAGCGAGACAGGTTCGCAAAAACCTCGATTTCAAAAACCCGCTCCAAGCCGCGAACCTCCAAAACCCCGCGTTATGCGCGAGGCCCCGTATAATCACAAGGGTGCTATACGGGGCGCAACAACGAGAGAAGGCGAATTGGTTACCCCAAAAACGGAGGAAGAAGTCACGCTGGATAAGTTATTGGGGACGGAATAAAATTTGTCCCGATGGAAACGAGACAAGTTTCACGAGCGTAAGCGAGTAAGTTTCTAGTTTTTGGTAATTTTGATATAATATATTTGTATGCCTCTGGGAGGAACTAAACAAAAATGGCTCTTAATGTGCCTTTTGGGGACAATTATTTTGTCATCTTTTTTTGTTTTAATGAAGCCTGTTATGGCGCTAGAAGACACGCCTGAGGCTCCTGCGGCGGGAGAAACCTCGTCTGAGAAGGATCCTGCGAAGGATGATGCGACGGAACCTGATAAAAAGAGCAGTACAACCTCGGCGACCATTGCCATGACGGTGTTAGGACCCATTGCCACTCTTTTGTCTTTTATTGTTAATTTCTTGCTTCATTTAATCACCATCTTCGCTCATTTGTTGATTTATATTGCCGGTTATAACAATTTCGTCAAGGAAACGGCGGTAACCACAGGATGGGGAATCGTTCGCGACATTGCCAACATGTTTTTCGTGGTTGTGTTTTTGGTGATTGCCATCGGCACGATAATGGGCGTGAAACAATACCACTATAAACAGACACTGCCGAAATTGCTTTTAATGGCCGTTCTTATTAATTTTAGCCTAACGATTTGCGGCGTGATTATTGATTTTGCCCAAGTTATAATGCTCACTTTTGTGCACGCTTTTGAACAGACGGCCGGAGGCAATTTTATAAACGGATTGGGGCTCAGGGAAGTATCCCTAATAAATAGCGATAATCCTGAGGTTGAATTTTTCAAACTTATTTTCAGCCAATTTTTGGCGATTTTGGTCACTCTTACCGCTTTCGTGGTGATGGTAATAATGACAATTGTTTTGCTTTTCCGCATCGTGATGCTTTGGCTTTTGCTCGTGATTTCGCCTTTGGCGTTTTTCGTTTACGCGGTTCCTTCAAAAACCTTCAGCGGGTATTTTGAAGGGCAGTGGTGGAAACCTTTCATTAATAATGTCATTTCCGGTCCCATTTTGGCGTTTTTTTTGTGGCTGGCGTTAACGGTTATGGCCGCTCAAGAGCCCTTAACCTCCACTGTCGCGCAGGAAGTGGCTGAGGGAGGGGAGGGAATTAAGGAATTATCGCTGGGCGCTTCGGAAATGGGTAAGGAGTCAAATTTGCTCAAATATTTAATTTCTCTCGGCATGCTCATTGGCGGATTAATGATGACCAAACAATTGGGAGTGATGGGGTCTGATATGGCTGGCAAGGCGCCGGCCTGGATGCAAGCAAAGGCCACTGGCGCGGCTAAATGGGTGGGAGGAAGGGGTTGGCAGGGGGTTGATGAGCGATTAAAATTGAGGGAGCGCGGCTACGGCGCCCTTTCAAGGGTTCCGGGTTTCAAATCTTTTGGCGTAGCAGGGGCATCTAAAGCCAGAGAAGAAAGAGCGGCAAGGATGGGTAAGTTGGAACCAACGATTAATGCGGCCACTCCCCAAGAATTGGACCGTTTGCTTAAAATGGAAGCCTTTACAATCAAGAATAAAGATATGCAGGCATTGGCTCAAAAGAGGGCTCTTCACGACTGGAAGTATCAGTCGGCGAAATAGGATGAGTTTAAAAAGAAGTACGAAAAACAGGGATTATCCTCGAAAGATGCGGAGCAGCGGGCTAAATCCGATGTTAAACGCCACCTTTCTTCTACCCTAAAGGATTATGAAGCGCTGGGCAAAAGCCGAGGCGACAGAAAGATGCAAGATGACGCTTACTCTATCAAACAGTCGCGTCCGGATATTGTTTCGCTTGATAAATCTCATGATGGCAGAGTTAAAGAGATTAAGAATCTCACCAAACTGATGACGCCTCTTGACGCGCGCAACAAAATTTCCGCGGCTGCGTTAGAAGACCGCGCCGTCTACGATTCCTTGTCTGAGGAACAGAAGGAATTTATAGAAGAGAGGGGCAATACGGCGCAAAAATCAGCTATCCAAAAAATGCGCCAAGGAGAAGCGTCTTATCAAGAAAAACACCCTGAAGTTATTGATGATCTGGCAAAACGGACGGCATTTATTCAGGGCTTGGGCAATAAAGTTGCTGATATTGACCCGGAATCTTTGAAGAAAAAAGAAGTGGTTGGCGCGATGGCTGATGACCAGATAGGCGGATTAGCCAAGGTGGGCAAATTGCACATTGATTCTATAGACGTTTCCCGG
>DYHP01000002.1:9520-36501 GCA_020724105.1 Candidatus Methylomirabilis sp.
AATAACGGCGCTTTGGCGGGAAAAATCGCCAAAGAGGGCAACCCCGCGCTTATAAGTGAAATGGCTAAAAAAATGGGTCCTGATTTTGCGAACGGAATTGATTTATACAGAAAAAATACCCCTGGTTTAAGCGCGGATGAAGACAGACAATTGAGGGTTACTCAGCTTGTTGCCTCTGCTGATATAACAAAGAGCTTTGATTACAACAAAGCCGTTCGCACTTTTGATACAGCGGGGGGCGCGGATGCGTTTTATGACGCATTGCAAGATCGTAACCAAAATGTAAATGTAGTCGCCAAACTTGATGTAAGGGACGTATCTTCTAATAATTATGATAATACCATTGCCCAAAACCTCGCGATGAATTTAGATAAACACAGTTTGGGGAGAATGGTTCGTTCTAAAGAGATTGAACCAGAAATGATTGAAGCAATCGTTAATTCCATTAAAGGGACCATTAAAAATCTTCCCAGTCAAGCGCCGCAGTTGCAAGAAAAATTGAAGTATTGTGCAAAAACCCCGGGTTTAAGGGAGTTTGTGTAAATTTATTCAGTTTTTTCTTAACATACTATATGTTATTGCGAGCGTTAGCGAAGCAATCTCAAGTTTATGCTTCAAAATCCAGCGGAAATATTAAAAAAGATAAGAAGTTTGCCTGAGGCAATTCAAGATTTTATTTTTGATCCGGAGGGAGCGGATAAACTTGAAAGCATTTTCAAAGAAGAGAAAATAGATGAAAAAGACAAAAAAATAATTTCTGGTTTATTAAGTCAAATTTTTTTAAAGGAAGTGTCTGTAAGCGATTTTTTGGATTTGTCGAAGAAAGAACTGCCAAGTTTGCCTCAAGAGACATTAAAAAGAGTCGCTTTAAAAATCGCCGAAAATCGTTTTTTGCCGCTTGAGGATTATTTGGGCGGCGGAGTGGGGGAGTTGATAAGAAGTTTGGGAGTTGACCCCAAAACCGTTGAAATTCAGCGCGTGGAAGTGAAGAATTTGACGGCAGAAGAGGCCGCGACGGAAATTTTGCTTGAAAGCGGATTAAAGTTTGAAGAGCCGGTTTTAGCAAAAAGAGTTCAGGAAATTATAGAAATGCGTTTGCGCGAAGTGCGCGACGATTTGGAAACGGTTGCCGCGCTGGTGCGCGGCCCCAAAATCGGCGGCTTGGGTTTGGATGAGAAAGGGGCAAAAAAAGTCATTGATTCCATAAAGGCGAAATTATTAGAAGTGCAGATAAAAGCCGAGGAGCCGAAACCCGAACCCTCCGCAATTCCTATCAGTCCTATAAGTCCTAACCTGTCTGCCGTATCTTTGGCAGAGGCGGAAGAAGAAAGGGAAGTGAGCCATATTAAAAAAGAAATGGCGAAGAAAATGGCTGATATTAAGATCATGACCGTTGAGGACGCCATTAAAAAAATAATCAAAGAAACCGTTGCGGAAAGCAAAGGCGATGACTACATAAATAAATTTCGAAACATTTTATACGCCCGTTTGCGCGACGTCAGGGACGCGCTTGAAACAAAAGAGATGCTTGCCAAACACCCGCGTTTGGGCGGGCTGGGGCTTACTCCCGAGGAGGCGGAAAAAATTTCAAATTTAATTGAAGACACGTTTAAAGCATTGCATCAAAAAAAGACAGAGGAAATAACCCTTAAATTGAAAGAAGAACAGATAAAATTGCGAAAGGAAAAAGAAGAAAAGCAAAAATTGTCAAAAGAGAAAGAGGAAAAGACATTGGACGAGAGATGGAGCGGTTTGACCCGCAAGCCCGTTGCCGCGGATTTGTCTCGCCGAAGCTCGGCGGAGGCGGATAAAAAATTCCAGCCGATTAAGATAGAACCGAGTCCTGTGCCCGAGATGCCGAAAGAAATGGAAGACATAAGAGTCAAAAAAGTTCTTACCGGTCCGATCGAGGAACTGGAGCAACTTACGCTTTCGGATTTCCGAAAATTATCTCAAATCCCGGCGGAACGCGCCAGAAAAATCAAAGGAAAAGTCGATTTGCTCGCGCAAGAGGATATTACGAAGAAAATCGCCGGCGCGACGGCATGGAAAAAGAGCGAGGTGATGAAGAATTATTTTGACATTTTAAAAGAAAGTATAATGAGCGGCAAACCGGTGGCGCAGATAATAAAAGACAAAGACGCCCAAAAAATATCGTCGTTAACGGAAGAAGAATTCAGGGCGTTAGTGGAGTTGGGTAGGCAGCTCAAGATTTAAATCCGAAGCACGAAATCCGAAATTTGCAAAAATTTATTTATAAATTTTTAGTATATGCAACAATTTACCGTCCCTCAATTTATCGACGTGGAGGACAAGATTTTGGGGCCGATAACGGTCCGTCAGTTTGTTATTTTGCTGGTGGTGGGGCTCACGGACGCCTTAATTTACCGATTTGCCGATTTCACCCTGTTCCTTTTTTTGGCTATAATATTAACTATGTCGGGCATAGCCTTGGCGTTTGTAAAAATTAACGGACGGCCGTTTCATTATTTTTTGCTGAATTTTACGCAAACAGTGTTAAGGCCGGCTTTGAGAATTTGGAACAAAGAATTAACCAGCGCGGAATTGGCGGCTTTGATGGAAAAGCCGCCGGCTCCTCCGCCCCCGTCGTCAGCCGTTAAAAGATTGCCGACGGCAACCAGATTGTCGGAAATCGCGTTGATGGTGAATACCGGCGGGGCTTTTAGTCCAGAGGACTAAACCGCCATTTTACGCTATCACTACGCCAATTTACGCTATATATGCAGAATCAAAAATTATCAGGTTCAAAACCCGGCGTCGCGGCGCAAAGATTTTTGGACATTTCGGAAATCAGGGAAGGCGTTATCATTTTGCGCGACGGCACCTTGCGCGTCGTCCTTGCCGCATCAAGCATTAATTTTGCTTTAAAATCGGAGGAAGAGCAGGAAGCGCTAGTTTCGGCTTATGTAAGTTTTCTTAACGTCTTGAATTACCCTTTACAGATTATCGTCCAGTCGCGCAAGTTGAATATCGATCCGTACCTGGAACGTTTAAGAGAACAGGAAAAAAATCTGCAAAACGAACTTTTGCGCCTTCAGGTCGCCGATTATAGGCAATTTGTCGGGGAGATCATTGAGATGGGCGAGATAATGAGCAAAAGGTTTTTTGTGGTTGTGCCGTGGTATCCCTGGGGCGGCCAGGCGAAAAATTTCTTCGCCAAAGCAAAAGACGTTTTAATGCCGCTCATAAGTTTAAAATTGAAGGAAGAAGAATTTAAAAAGCAGAGAGCGGCGCTGATGCAGAGGGCGGAATTGGTAATCGGCGGCTTGCAGAGCATGGGTCTTACCGTTGTTGCGCTCGACACTCAAGGACTTATAGAGTTATTCTACGAATGCTATAATCCGGAATTAAGAGAAACGCAAAAAATCGCGGAGGTCGGGGAGATAAATATAGAGAAATAAATTTCCAATTTTTAATACCCAATTTCCAATTAAATTTTCAATTTTTAAATTTTCAATGTCATTCCCGCGAAAGCGGGAATCCAGAAACGATATGGTGTTTAACCCTTTTACGGTCTTATCCAAGAAACCAGCGGCGCCAACGGACGCAGCCGCCAAAGTAGAGGCGGAAAAAATCGCCATTGAGGAAGAACGCGTATACCGCAAGGGCGCGGCGACCGTCAAGGATTTAATCGCGCCTTCGGCGATGAGAATCGAGCCGTCTTGCGTGCAGTTGGGCGATTTGTTTTTGCGCACGGTTTTTGTCATCACCTATCCGCGCTACGTTTCAGTCGGCTGGTTTGCGCCGATTTTGAATTTTCCGGCAACAATGGATGTATCAATGTTTTTCTATCCCATCGAGGCGGGCATAGTTTTAAAACAGTTAAAAAACAAGGCCGGCATTCTTGAGGCGCAGATTATCGCTGCCGCGGAAAAAGGCGCGCCGCGCGACCCGATTGCTGAAACCGCCTTGCGCGACGTGGAAAGTCTTCGCGACGATTTGACCCAGGGCATTGAGCATTTTTTCCAATTCGCCCTTTACGTTACTTTGTACGCCAAATCCAAAGAAGAATTGGACAAATTATGTCAAAATGTTGAAACGCTTTTCGGCACAAAATTGATTTACACCAAACGCGTGTTTTATCAGGCGGAACAAGGCTTTAATTCCACTCTGCCCGTCGGCAACGACGAATTAATGATAACTTTCAACATGAATTCATCGCCCATTGCTTCGTCTTTTCCTTTCATTTCTTCTGACTTGACTTCTGACAACGGCATTCTTTACGGCATTAACCGCCACAACAACGGTTTAATTTTATTTGACAGGTTTTCTTTGCAAAACGCCAATATGGTGGTTTTCGCCACCTCGGGCGCCGGCAAAAGTTATGCCGTCAAACTTGAGATTTTAAGAAGTTTAATGCTCGGCACGGACGTTATCGTCATTGACCCTGAAATGGAGTACAAATACCTTTCCGACGCCGTGGGCGGCACTTACATAAATATATCGCTCGCCTCGGATTCCAAGATTAATCCATTCGATTTGCCGCGGCCGACCGGCGGACAGGTTTCCGCCGAGGATATTATCAGAGGCGCGGTCATCACCGTAAAAGGCCTTTGCCGCTTGATGTTCGGGCAGGTCAGCACTGAAGAAGATTCAATAATAGACAAAGCGCTTTTGGAAACATACGCCAAAAAAGACATTACGCCGACTTCAGACCTCTCGCGCGTCGAGCCGCCGATTATGCAGGATTTTTTGGAGGTTCTGGAAGGCATGGAAGGCGCGGGCAATTTGATTATTAAACTCAGAAAATACACCGAAGGCACTTTTGCCGGACTCCTAAATTCCCCGACAAATGTTGATGTGAAAAATCAATTAGTTACTTTTTCCGTGCGCGATTTGGAGGATGAGTTGCGGCCGATGGCGATTTACACAATCGTGAATTTTATTTGGAATGTCGTTCGTTCTGAAATGAAAAAGAGAATTTTGGTCATTGACGAGGCATGGTGGCTGATGATGCACGAAGACAGCGCCAAATTTATTCACGCACTTGTTAAAAGATGCAGGAAATATTATTTGGGGATTACGACCATTACTCAAGATGTGAACGACTTTTTGACCTCGCCTTACGGTCAGGCGATTGTAACAAATTGCGCTTTGCAATTATTAATGAAGCAATCGCCGGCGTCGGTTGATTTGGTCAAAAAGACCTTTATGCTTACCGAGGGCGAGAAAATGCTTTTACTTGAAAGCGGAGTGGGCGAGGGGATATTTTTTGCCGGCAACCGCCATGCCGCGGTAAGAGTCGTCGCTTCGTACACCGAAGACCAATTAATTACCACTGACCCCAAACAGGTTCTGGAAATCGAATCGGCGAAAAAAGAATTCCAAGAGCAGATGGGAAAGTAAGTCGCCATTTCACGCCATAACTACGCCAATTTACGCTATAAAATTATGGCGTTCTGTGGCGTTGTGATGGCGTTAAGTGGCTTCTATTTATGACAAAACTTAATCGTATCATTTTAATAATCATTGGCTTACTTTTGATAGTAGTGGTTTTGTTTTTCGCGATATGGACTCGGCCAGCGGGCAAAAAAACCGCGCCGACAAACCAGCAAATGGGCGCGGCGCGGGTTGGCGCCCCCGTTGCTGAAGGTCTCGCTGTTAAAAAAATTGAACAAAGACAGGCGACCCCCGAAGAAATCGCGACGCGAGAAGTTACGGTGTTGTCCCAAACTTTTGCCGAGCGGTTCGGCACTTATTCAAACGACGGCAATTTCCAGAATATCATTGATTTGTATCCGCAAATGACCTCGTTAATGGCGGATTGGGCCAAAGATTATGTTCTAAAAATGCGCTCGCAAGCAAACAAGGACGGCTACGAGGGCGCGACCACAAGAGCAATAAGTGTAAGTTTAAATTCTTTGAATTTGGATGGGGGCAAGGCGGAGACCATGGTTAAAACTCAGCGAAGTGAAGTAAAACCCGGCCAACCCGAGCCAAGAGTTTATTATCAAGATTTGCGCTTGGAATTAGTGAAAGTCGGCGCCGACTGGAAAGTGGATGGGGCGTATTGGGTAAAATAAATCGGTCTTATCCATCCTATTTGTCCTATTTGATTTATTGGTCTAGTCCTACTAAAGGCGAGGCAGTTCCTTGTTCAGACATTGATACAGAAGAATCTTTCAAACATTAAAAAGCGGTCGCTGAATGCGGCCGCTGAATAATGTTTGGAATGCGGGAGGAGTGATTTATCTGTCTATGTTTAAAAAGATTTTGGGATTAAAAGAGAAGATTTTGGATATCTTATTCCCCGTCCACTGCCTCAATTGCGGCAAGGCGGCCTTGCCACACCGAAGCCTTAGCGAAGGTGGGGGATGGGTATGCGGGGATTGCCTCGGTTTTGTGAATTTTGAAGGCGTATTTTTGTGTCCACGGTGCGGCGACCATACGTATATCGGCAGGGCGTGCAAAAGGTGCGTGCCCCCACATTCTCCTTCTGTGCCCCGACAAGTCGGGGAACAGGGGGAGATAGAGGGGGTTTATTTGAATAAAAGTTATCTTAACGGTCTCGTGGCGATGGGCAAGTATAGCGACAAATTTCTACAGAAATTGATAAAATCTTTAAAATTCCAATATATCACTGACTTAGAATCGGTTTTTGATAAATTAGTAAAAAGATTCTGTTTGAAATATTCCGCGGTTTTTCCGCAAAACGCAATCATCGTTCCCGTGCCTTTGCACCCCTTAAGATTACGCGAAAGGGGATTTAACCAGGCGGAATACATCGCTAAATTTATAAACGGCGCGCTGGGGTATGAAATTTCCAACGTTCTCCAAAGAATCCGCTACACTTACAGGCAATCGGAACTGCCCAAAGAAATGCGCGAGAAAAACATTAGAGGCGCTTTTAAATATTGTCATTCTGAGTCCCCCGACCAAGATCGGGAGGCGAAGAATCTCGCGGGAGCGGAGCGACCCCTGGCGGAGATCCTTCACTCCGTTCAGGACGACAATTTCAGGCGGGTACCTGAAATTATCATTTTAGTTGATGACGTTTACACCAGCGGCGGGACAATGCAGGAATGCGCCAAAACGCTCAAAGAGGCGGGGGCAAAAGAGGTCTGGGGGTTTGTGTTGGCGAGAGGTTAACCCAGTATAATCACGCAGTTGCTATACACGGAGTTGACCCTTCGTTCAATTTGAGGTAAAATCGGAGTATAAGCCTAGTAATACAACCCAGCACTAAAAACAAATTTCAGTACTGGGCTCCGTTCACTTCCTTCACTTTGCCCCTTTATTATCGGAGCGAAGTCCGATAGTGAACTGAAGCCCAGTATAGCAACTTCGTGATTATACTGGGCAAAGGTTCTACTACTGGGTTGATATACTGGGTATGAATAAAATGGAAAAATACATGGCAAATAAAGAAAGAGCCAATCAAGAAGAGATTGCGTTGAAACAAGAGATTAATGATTTATTTGATAAGGCCGAAACAGGTTTGAATGAGGAAGATAAAAAAAATATCCACGAAGCCATTAGCCACTTCCGCCGGCATTTGATAAAATATTACGACAAGGAAGACGCCGAAGAAATAGCGGACAAATATTACAGAAAATTAAAAGAAATAGAATTTAATCAAAAATCGGAAAAATTTGAATAATGGAGAGTTGGCCGAGTGGTTTAAGGCAACGGTTTGCTAAACCGTGCTCCTTTTTTGGGGCTCAGAGGTTCAAATCCTCTACTCTCCGCCATTTAATTTTTGACTCGTGGTCCTGCCCCGTAGCCTCCGAATTAAAGTCGGAGTGCTTCTCGAGGTTCAAAATCCCGCCCCTTCTGAATTTCTTGCGCCCTGTTGTGGATATTTGCTATAATAAAAGTAGCAAGGAACTCCTAGCGAGTTAAGGACAGTCCTTTTAGCCCAAAAATAGGGTTCTACTCGCTACCAGTTCAAGTTTTCAACGTAGTTCTGCGTAATTATCCGCGCCTTGTTCAGCGGTAAGGGTAATCTTGCCGAATCCCCGGAACTTTATGTGGATTTACGCTACAAAATTTTATGGGGAAGCCATTGATTAGTTGGGAAGTGCCGGAGTTTGAAAAGCACAAAAAGTCGCTCGGCTGGTATGTGGCCGGCGGGATTGTTTTGTTGCTTTTGCTTATATACTGCGTCAAAACCGCCAATTTTCTTTTTGCCGTTATTTTGCTGATGGCGGCGATAATTGTCGTCCTCTATGATTTTCGGGAATCGTCCAATGTTGAATTCGCCTTGACCTCAACCGGCGTTAAATTCGGCGACAAGGAGTACCCCTACGAGGATTTTACCCGTTTTTGGATTGTATACGACCCGCCCGAAGTTAAAAAGTTGTATTTGGAATTAAAAAGCCTGATTCAGCCGCGGCTTGTCATTCCGCTTGAAGACAAAGACCCCAACGAAATCCGCAAAATTCTTTTAGAATATGTTGTGGAAGATTTGGACGAAAAAGACGAGCCCATAACCGATTATTTGGGAAGGGCACTAAAGTTGTGAGATTTAAGATTAAAGATTTAAGATTTTACTTTGTTTGTTTAGTTTTCAGTTTATAATACTTTAAAAATTAATTGGTATAAGGTCCGCGATATTTTGTTTAGTGCGTTAGTAAGGAGACGAGGGGGCTTGTAATTTGATACGAAATAAGTTATTATAATAAGCGGTCAAGACCGCTTATTTTAGTCCTTGCGCCAATTTTCCTTTCGTAGTTTTCCGATGTTTCAGTCGGGATTCCAACCCTTGGCGCAGAAATCGGGGCGTCGGAGCAACGAATACCTGCCCGCCATGGCCTGAGCCCTCATAGCTCAACGGATAGAGTACAGGTTTGCGGAGCCTGGGATGGAGGTTCAATTCCTCCTGAGGGCATGGGCGATGACAGGAGGGAAACGCGATCTTGCGCCCGGTCATTCGACCGGGCGGCGGGTCGAATGACCCGTCGGAGCCCGTGATGGGTTTCTGCTACATCTCCCCGACTTGTTGGGGAGTGAGCGGAGTGGGGACGCGCCAGTAAGGAATTTGCAAACGCTTTCAACTTGAACCACATTTTGTTTGCTCCGTAGCCAAATTTGGAGAACTTGTACCGCCGGGGTAAAAGAAAATTTTTTCATATTGTTTGTTGAAGAAATTCTTAGGAATTTCTGTTTTTTGTTTTTAACCCACGTGGGCTGTGTCCCACGTGGGCCTGTTGTTACACAGCAAAAATGTCACGTCTAATTACACAGATAAATGTCATCTCTTGAAAAATTTACTGTAATGAGTTATGATGAACTCATAGAAAAACTTAAAAGTGTTAAAGATTGTGGTAGAAGACGGCGCTTGCGGGTGGGATTTTCTCGCCGTCACAGGCGGTGGAGGACGTCAAGATTATAGGAAATTTAGATACTTACAATTATTAACATTAACACTTCCATGATTCCAATCATAGAAGTAAAAATTTATGGCGCAGTATGTCCATAAAAGGTTTCCCATAGAGGAGCAGAATAAGTTGTTGGAAGAGATATGCGTGGTTTTACAGGATTTAAACACGATTAAGGAAAAGAAATATTTTTTGAAAGATTTATTGAATCGTGGTGAAAGGGTAATGATTGCGAGACGTTTCAAGATAGCGAAATTATTAGACGAAGGTTTGACTTATGACAAAATTGCGAAATTGTTAAGCGTAAGCGATGGGACAATCGCAAGAGTCGAGAAAATGCTAAATTTCGGTCGCAATGGCTATCGAATTGCTCTGAACAAAACAAGAAATCGTCGAAATAAACCCCCACGCCAATCATGAAACATCATAGAAACATTTCTGCGCGTATCACTAAAGGTGTTGTGTGGGGATTGGTGTGAGGGTAAATAACATAGAATTTTTAAACTCCCTTTGTTTCATGCTTCTATGATTCCAATCATAGAAGTGTCTTGATTTTTGACTTTGGTAAGTGAATCGAGTATCATACAAATTATAATGAACTGGTATTAAGTTTTCCCCCTTCTTTTGAATTCAAAAAAGTTATCTCATTTTAGTCTCTGAGCGCGGTTGAAGGGCTAAAATGAGCCAATCCCGACTTTGTGTCGGGACGACAATCTCATGGGATAACTTTTGGACATTACTCTAATTTGAGACTTAAATAAAGAACCGTTTTTTGTTTTAATTTAGCCACGAAGGAGAATTAACTTAATACGAGTTCAAAATGAGTACGGAACTATGCTCACACTTGAAACACCAGTCAAAAATTTAACGAGAATCGGAGCGAGGGTATCAAAACAGCTAAGAGAACTGGGGATCTTGAATGCGCGAGATCTTCTTTTTTATTTTCCTTTCCGTTATGACGATTTCAGCCGTATTTTACCCATAAAAGAGGCGGTTTTAAGCCAAGATGCCGTAACCGTGCGCTGTGTTGTGGAACTCATTGAAAGCCATCGTTCGCCAAGGCGTCATAAACTTTATACCGAGGCGCTGGTCGCCGACGACTCTGGTAAAATGAAAGTCATCTGGTTTAACCAGCCGTTTATGGCAAAAGTGCTCGCTCCGGGCGACAAGATTTATCTGTCGGGCAAAGCAACGTCGGATTTTTGGGGGACGCAGATGATGAATCCGGTTTACGAAAAAGAAACCGCAAGGGAAGCGCTCCATACGGGCAGGGTGGCGCCGATTTATCCGTTGACGGAAAATTTGAGCCAGAAACAATTAAGATTTTTGATAAATTTGGTTTTGCCGCTTGCAAAAGAAATTGCCGATCCGCTGCCGCAAAGCATAAAAAGGGAAATGAAAATTTTGGATTTGGCGCCGGCGCTCAAATTTATCCATTTCCCGAAAAACAAAGACGAGGCGAAAAACGCGGCAAAAAGATTCAAGTTTGAAGAATTGTTTTATTTGCAGATTGAAAATGAACTTTCAAGAAAAGCATTGTTGAAAGAAAAGGCGCCGAAGATTTTCTTTTTTGAAAAATACACCAAAAATTTCGTTGACTCATTGCCTTACAAACTGACCGAGGCGCAAAGAAAATCGGCGTGGGAAATTCTGACCGATTTGGGAGTGAAGACCGCCACTTACTCCCCCTATTCCCCGACAAGTCGGGGAATAGGGGGAGATGGAGGGGGTTATGTTTCGCCCATGAGCCGCCTCTTAAACGGTGATGTCGGTTCGGGTAAAACCGTGGTTTCGGCCATTGCTGTTTTTAATGTAATTTTAAACAAATTCCAGGCGGTCTTTATGGCGCCGACCGAAATTTTGGCACTTCAGCATTTCAACACTTTCGCGGGTTTGTTCAAAAATTTGGATTTAAAAATCGGGCTTTTAACGCGGGGTTTTTCAAAAATTTTTGAAAAAAGGGAAAATCCCCCTCAATCCCCCTTTGTGAAAGGGGGAGAGGGGATTTCTGAAATTAAAAAATCAAAACTGCTCAAAGGAATAGAATCGGGCGAAATAAGATTTGTAATCGGCACGCACGCCTTGATTTACCCCCTCACCTTTTCACAGAATGAAGAATTTTGCAAGAAAAATTGTGTTTCTACGAATCCTTCTTCTCTCAATAAGATGATGGTGTCTGAGAAAGGTGGGGGAGTGAAGGAAAAAATTAAATTTCACAAACTCGCTTTGGCGATTGTCGACGAACAGCACCGCTTCGGCGTCGCTCAGCGAGCGGCGTTAAAACAATATTCCAAAGAATTGATATATTATCCTCACTTTTTGTCCATGACCGCTACGCCGATTCCGAGAACTTTGGCGTTAATCGCTTACGGCGATTTGGATATTTCGATTTTAAACGAAATGCCCAAAGGCAGAAAGCCGATTGTCACAAAACTGGTCCGGCCGGAATTTAAAGCCGACGCTTATTCTTTTATTCGCAAGGAAATTAAATCCGGCAGGCAGGCGTTTGTTATTTGCCCGTTAATCGACCCATCCGACAAACTGGGCGTTCGTTCGGTGAAAGAAGAATTTGAAAAATTAAAAAATGAAATTTTTCCGGAATTTGAGATTGCGGTTTTGCACGGCAAAATGAAAAGCGCGGAGAAAAATAAAATAATGGAAGATTTCAAAAATAAGAAAATTCAAATTTTGGTTTCCACCACCGTTGTTGAAGTCGGCGTTGACGTGCCGAACGCCACAATGATGCTCATTGAGGGCGCGGAAAGGTTCGGACTGGCGCAATTGCATCAATTGCGCGGAAGAGTGGGCAGGGGAGAGCATCAGTCGTACGCTTTGGTATTTTTAGGGACTTCGTCGCGCGAGGCCGGCGAGCGCTTGAAGGTTTTTGCCGATACGTTAAACGGCTTTCAATTGGCCGAATTTGACTTGAAATTCCGCGGTCCGGGCGACATTTTGGGCGTGAGGCAATCGGGTCTTCCAACCCTTAAATTCGCCAATTTAGACGATATAGAACTCTTGAAAATGGCGCGCGACGAAGCGAAAAAATACGTTAATCTTGACCCGGAATTCAAAAAAATTCCATTATTAAGGCAAGAATTAGAGAAGAGGATGAGAGAAGTGCATCTTGAGTAAAAATCCGAAATCCGAATCCTTGCCCCGACATTCATCGGGGTCTCCGCTTCGCTCCGAAAATCCGAAATCACCCCCACTTACTCCCCCTGTTCCCCGACTTGTCGGGGGATGGGGGGAGTTAGAGGGGGTTAAAATCAAAAATAAAACCGCCGCAACAAAACCGCGGCGATTTTTATTGTCAAAAGTTGCAAATTATTGTAAAATAAATAGTGTAGAGAAATATGACGCATCGCGTATTTATCGCCATAAATTTGCCGCAGGAGGTGAAAGATGAGTTGGGGAGGGCTTTGGCGTCTTTAAAAAGGGATTTGAAGCAGGCCCCGATAAGATGGGCGGCAGCCGATAAAATACACACCACCTTGCACTTTTTAGGAGATTTAACCGATGAGCAGGTGGAGGAAGTGGGCGATATTTTGGCTAAAGTTACGCCAAAATACGGCAAATTTAAGATAAAACTCGGCCAAATCGGATTTTTCCCGCACAAATTCAGGCCGCGGGTGGTCTTTGTTGACGAGCGATGCCCTGACGAAATCGGCGATCTTCAGGCGGAAATCGGCAAAGAGTTGGAAAATTTGGGCTATAAAGTGGATTCGCGGCCGTGGCATCCGCATTTGACGCTTGGCAGAATCCGCCTTCGCCCCGATTTCATCAAGGACCGCGACAAGCCGAGACAAGGCTTCGGCGGACAAGTTAACGGTTCGGTTCACGCCAAAGATTTTGAAAAACAGGAAATCCGGCCAATGGAATTTGAGGTGGAAAGCGTGGAGTTGATGGAAAGCGAATTGAGCCCCGACGGAGCGAAATACACAGTATTAAAAAGTTTTAAATTTCAATGACGATTCTCGGCGTTAAAATAAGCAATTTTACAAAAAAAGAAACGCTCCAAAAAGTGGAATCATTTTTATTTGACGGCGGACAGCATCACATTGTTACGCCGAATCCGGAAATGATTGTTTTGGCGCAGCGCGACGAAGAATTTAAGAAAATTTTAAACGAAGCGGATTTGGCTGTTGCCGACGGCGCGGGATTGATTTTTGCCTCGCGGATTTTAGGAGATGTAAAGACGTCGGATGTCCAAAATGTAAGACATCCGATGTTCCAAGGACATCGGATGTCGGTACAAAACCAAAGGACACCTGATGTCGATACATTATTAAAAGAAAAAATTTCCGGCATTGATTTGGCAATCGACATTTTAGAAATGGCCGAACGCCATCTTTTCAGAGTTTATTTTTTAGGGGGTTTCCCCAAAGTTGCAGCGGAAATGTCGCTAAAACTTAAAGGTCGTTTTCCGGAATTGAAGATTGCCGGCGCAAGCGACGGAGGAAAAATTGATTCGGATGGAGCGGGGGAAAGCGACAGCGAGACATTAAAAATCATAAATGAAGCGAAACCCGATATTTTATTCGTCGCTTTTGGCCACGGTAAGCAGGAAAAATGGATTGCGCGCAATTTTAAAAAAATGCCGAGCGTTAAAATCGCAATAGGTATTGGCGGCGCGTTTGATTTTTTGTCCGGCCGCATAAAACGCGCTCCGAATATTTTACGAAGATTGAGTTTAGAATGGCTGTGGCGGTTAATTTTAGAACCCAAGAGATTTAAAAGAATTTATAATGCAACAATAGTTTTTCCGTTTCTTGTTTTTAAAAATCGTCTAATGAGAAACGAATAACGAATTCATACGAATGGTACGAATACCCCCTCCTTAATCCTCCCTTCTTTCTCTTTGAGGAGGAGGAATGGTGAGGAAGAAAATTCGTATATTCGTTCAGATTCGTAATTCGTATCCCGTCGTATGCGGATTATTAAACCCCCAAAATTAAATAGGGGAGATAAAATTGGGATTATTACCCCGTCCGATGCTCTTTTGTATGAGGATTTGCCCAGCAGAATTTTAAGAAAACGAGCGTTAAGAAAGGCAATTGATATTTTAGAAAATTTTGGCTTCAGAGTTGTTTTGGGTGATAATATCTATAAATGGCACAGCGATTATATGGCGGGAACGGATAAGGAAAGGGCTCATGATTTAAATAAAATGTTTGCTGATAGAGATGTCAAAGCTATATTCTGTTTGGCGGGCGGCTCTAGTTCAAATCGCATTTTGCCTTTGATTGACTTTGACAATATCCGAAAAAACCCAAAAATTTTTATCGGAATGTCTGATGTCACCACTTTGCTTACCGCGATATTTGCCAAAACTGGTTTGGTGACTTTTCATGGGCCGAACATTTTAAGCAATCACACAAAGAAGGGAAATCTCGCCTTATCCAAGCGGTACACGACGGAGATTTTATTTGGTTTAATAACTTGCGGGAGATCATTCGGTAAAATTCCTCAAAAAACGCAGTGGCAGACGCTAAAAAGCGGTAAAACTATTGTCGGACGACTTTTGGGCGGCAATTTGGAAGTGTTTTTAAATTTAAGCGGCACGGGTTTTTTTCCATCCTTAAAAAATTCAATAATTTTTTGGGAAGAACTTGATGAAGACCCATGCGATTTGGACTTCTTTTTGACTCATCTCCGTCTACTGCCCAATGCTTATGGCATAAAAGGTATGGTTGTCGGTAAATTGTTAAGATGCAGGGATAGAGATTATAAAAATGAGTTGAAGGTTGAACAAGTTTTAATTGAAGTTTTTAAGGATTTCGGATTTCCCATTATTCACAAAGTTAATTTTGGGCACACAAAAAATCAGGCGACCTTGCCGATAGGAATTAAGGCAAAATTAAATCCTCGCGGCGCTTCGCTTGAAATATTAGAACCAGCGGTTTCTTAATTTATTTAAATATGTCTTTTTTTAGCAGAAAAATCCGCGTGCGTTTTGCGCCGAGTCCTACGGGATTTTTGCATATCGGCGGGTTGCGCACGGCGCTTTATAATTATCTTTTCGCCCGCAAAAACAAAGGCGATTTTATATTAAGAATTGAAGATACCGACCAAACCCGCAGCGTTCCGGGCGGGATTGAAGCGATTATTGAAGTTTTAAATAAAGTCGGTTTGAAATACGACGAAGAGCCTTATATTCAATCAAAAAGATTGGATATTTACAAAAAATACGCCTTGGAGTTAGTTAAAAAAGGCAAAGCGTATTATTGTTTTTGTTCAACGGAAAGATTGGAGGAAGTCCGCCAGAAACAAATTGGCGAAGGCAAACTGACGATGTATGACAAGAAATGTCGCGATTTGACAGAGAAACAGAGAAACAAAGAAACAAAGAAACGAACTCCTTATGTAATTCGTCTCAAAGTTCCGGAGAAGGGGGTAACGGCAGTGGATGACATAATCCGCGGCGAAGTTCAGTTTGAAAACAAACTTATTGATGACCAAGTGCTTTTGAAATCTGACGGTTATCCGACATATCATTTGGCAAATGTCGTTGACGATTATTTAATGAAAATAACTCACGTTATCAGGGCAGAGGAGTGGCTGCCGTCAACGCCCAAGCATATTTTGCTTTATAAAGCGTTTGGATGGAAACCCCCGAAATTCGCCCACTTGCCGCTTTTGTTAAACTCCGATAAAAGCAAACTTTCAAAGCGGCAAGGCGACGTGGCGGTTGAGGATTACCTTAAAAAAGGATATTTGCCCGAGGCGCTTTTGAATTTTGTCGCTTTAATGGGTTACAATCCTTCGGCGGAGCAAGAAGTATATAGTTTGGAAGAGTTGGTAAGAGGATTTGATTTAGAAAAAATAAACAAAACCGGCGCGGTGTTTAATATAGAAAAATTGGACTGGCTAAACGGCGTTTACATTCGCAAAAAATCATTAGATGAGCTGGTTGATTTATGTTTGCCGTATTTTAAGGAATCTGGCGCGTTAATCCCCACTATTTCTCCCCCTATTCCCCGAGAAGTCGGGGAACAGGGGGAGTTAGAGGGGGTTGACAAAAATTGGCTTAAAAAAATCGTGGCGCTGGAGCAGGAAAGATTAAAACGGCTTGACGAAATAATTTATTTAACTGAATTTTTCTTTAAAGATAAATTAAATTATGACCCGCAGATTTTAATTTGGAAAAAGATGAACAGGGAAGACGTAAAAAACACATTAAATAAATTATTATTATTTTTAGAAAAAATTCCAGAAGGAGATTTTATTAGAGAGAAATTAGAGCGGCTGATTAAGGATTTCATTCGGGACAATAAATTTGCCGCGGGGGACATGCTTTGGCCGATGCGTGCGGCATTAAGCGGCAGGCAGGCCTCGCCGGGTCCGTTTGAAATCGCCGAAATTTTAGGGAAAGAGAAGGTGCTTCAGAGAATTAGAGACGCAATAAATAAATTGGGCTAAAAATATGGCCGAAGTCTGACTTCCAATGGAAGTCAGACTTCAAAATACTCAAAATACGCGGAAAATATGAGGAAAAGAATTTTAATTTTGCTCATATTCGTTATTTTTTCACTCGCTTTTGCGAGCAGAATTTTAATCGTATCTGCCAATGAAACAGCGGAGGTTATTTTAAAATTAAACGATGAAATTCAGCAAAATAAAGACAAAATTAAAGAATTAAACGAACAAATAGAAAAATACCAAAAACAAATCCGCGACAGGCAAAAAGAGGCGACAACTTTAAAAAACCAGATTGACATTATCAACAATCAGGTTGAAAAAACGAATTTAGAAATCAAAATTACAGAGGCGGAGATAGAAGAATTGCGGTTGGAAATAGAATCGTTGAACCTGCAAATAAAAGATTATGGAGAAAAAATTAGAACCAACAGAGATTTGTTGAGCAATACTATCAGTTTTTTGGAGAGAGAAGAAGCGAAGAGCGATTTTGAAATTATTCTTCTTTACAATAATTTCTCGGAATTTTTCGACCATCTTTTTTATATTCAAACTTTGGAGAATAATTTAAGCGATAAAATCAAAGAAGTCAACGATTTAAAAAGGAAACTGGAAAATCAAAGAGCCGATTTGAACACCAAAAAAAGTTTATCAGAAACTCTGCACACGAAATTAAGGGAGATCAGGTCAAAATTGGAGGACCAAGTATTTGTCAAAGGCAGCCTGCTTGAGCGGGCGAGGTCATCGGAGGCGAAATTTAGGCAGATGGTCGCTGATTTGCGCGCCGAACAGAACCAAATCGACGCTCAAATAACCAGATTGGAAAGCGCCTTTAGAAAGAAATTAGAAGAAAGCGATAAAAATTTTTCCAATCTATCGAGCGGCGATATTGTTTTGGGCTGGCCGATAGAGCCAACCAGAGGCATTACCGCGTATTTCCATGACCCTGATTATCCCTTTAAGTATATCTATGAGCATCCCGCAATAGATGTCCGCGCTTATCAGGGGACGCCGGTAAAGGCAGCGGCCGGCGGTTATGTGGCAAAAGTTGTGAAACCGGCTTATGGCAAACTTAGTTATGTTGTGTTGGTGCATCGCGGAGGCTTCGCAACCGTTTACATGCATTTATCGCGGACGAGCGTGATAGAAAACGATTTTGTGGAAAGAGGACAATTTATCGGTTATTCCGGCGGCATGCCGGGCACGGCTGGCGCGGGACGGCTCACCACCGGCCCTCATTTGCATTTTGAAGTCAGGTTAAACAGCGTGCCCGTCGACCCGATGAAATATTTGTTGAGTTATTAAGAGGGGGTGGCGGTTTTTAAGTATATTATCCGTCGCACAATATATGTTTTACGACGCTATTTTAGCGACACATTGTGCGGCACTGTTAGAGCCGCACAATCCGCGGGTAGTTATTTGTAATACACCTTATCCCCAAACCTTAAATCCACATACTCAAATTGTCGTTTTTGGGGTTCTATCTTGTTTTTATAGATGGCGACAAAATTGTCAATTTGATGTTCCGGCGAGGCGGCGGTCGTCAGGAGCAAATATCCCAAATCAAGTTTTGCTTTTATGGTGCCCTGGTTTTGATTAACTTCTTTGGCTTCAAATTGAATTAGTTTGACGCCTTGAACTTTTTCCTTGAACAAATCGTCAATTTTTTTAATGAATTGGAGGAAATCGCTTGAAAATATCTTGTCTTTGATATTTAATTCGGCGTCTTGGTTTAAAGTTATGGAAATAAGATTCTTTTGAGAATATTCATTTGTGGTAGTGGAATTTAGGTATTTTTCAAGGACTATGCCGCTTGAATCAATATACAATGATTCGTACGGCAAAGAAATCGTAAAAGCGGGCGTAAGCATTTCTATTGTTACGGACATTTGATTCGGAAACAATTTTTTAGCCCTCACCTCTTTGATAAAAAAATTTTCATTAAGTTTTTCTTTCAAATCGTTTTTGCTGAACAAAAAATAATTTTTTCTATAAAAGGAGAAAAACCACGCCGATTCAAAGTAATTTTTGATTTGTTCTTCAACAAGATTTTCGTTTTTGGATTCGCCGTTTATTTGAATTTGCGCATTTTTAATCACAAATAACGGAGAAAAAAATAAAAAATAACCCCATAAATTTAAACACAAAAACAATAAAATCAGGTCTAATTTAACTCTTGAGGGCAATTTTCTTTTTTGTTGGGACAAAAAGGGATTACGATATTTTTTGTTTTTTTGATATGAAAGGATGAGTTTCGGCATATGAAGACTTTAGGAAGTCGGACTCCCTCGAGGGAGTCCGACTTCCCCTAGTCCAATATTAATGTTTTTAAGTTCCTCGGTTCTTCTTCCATCAGTTTTTATTTATACCATTTTTTACTTGGCTTGAAGGTTCGCGAGACTTTTTGCTTATTCTTGTGGCGTTCCATTGCCAATCCTATCAATTTTCCCAATAGTTTTGAGTATTTTAAGCCCGAATGAATCCAAAGCTTCGGATACATGCTGATTTGCGTGAAACCAGGAATCGTATTGAGTTCGTTTATGTAAAGTCTGCCAGCCTTGGAATCATACAAGAAATCAACCCTTGCCATTCCCTCGCAGTTTATCGCTTTATACGACTTGATGGTCAAGTTCTTTATCTTCTCTTCAAGTTTTTTTGGAATCGGCGCCGGAATAACCGTTTTTGATTTGCCATCCACATATTTGGCATCGTAGTCATAGAACTCGTTTGAGGCAATTACTTCGCCCGGCGCCGAGGCGCGGGGTTTTGCATTGCCTAAAACGGCGCATTCAAATTCGCGAGTGTTTGGCACGGCCTCCTCAATAATTATTTTGTTATCATATTTTTTGGCTAAATGTAGCGCAATTTTGAGTTCCTTCAAATTACGGGCTTTGGAAATTCCCACACTCGAACCTAGGTTGGCGGGTTTAACAAAACACGGAAAGCCGATGCGTCGTACAATATTTTGAATTTTAGACCCTTCGACTTCGCTAACGCTTCGCTCAGGGAATATCGCCTGAGCTTGTTGAAGACTATATTCTAAAAAATTCACTACAGGTAATTTTTCTTGTCGCAGTATCTTTTTCTGAACTATCTTGTCCATTCCAATCGCTGAACCGAGCACCCCCGCGCCAACGTAAGGAATGTTCATTATTTCAAAAAGTCCTTGAATTGTGCCGTCCTCCCCAAAAGTGCCGTGCAATATCGGAAAAGCAACATCAATACGGCGTGTTGAAGTCTGACTTCCCGTGGAAGTCAGACTTCGTACGAACTGAATTTTACCAACCGGATCAATAATAATTTTTTTTAATCCTTTCCTGTCTTTTAAGCCGTTTTTGAATTTGTTTAAAATATCAGGGCCGGTAAACCATTCCCCCGCCTTCACTTCGACTTCGTCGGAGTTACGGCGAGGCAAGCCTGTCTTGGCGATGCCGATGGGAATCACTTTATATTTTTTCTTATCTAAATTTTTGATGATTGAAGTCGCCGAGACGAGAGAAACCTCGTGTTCGCCAGATTTGCCACCGAAAATTACGGCAATGTTTAGTTTTTTAAACACATTTTTAATCCCTGAGTTTGTCGAACGGGTTAAAAATGTGTCTTTTTGAACCCTTCGACTCCGTTCATTTCACTCACTCCGCTCAGGGGATAATTTTCAGTGTTATTATTTTATATTTTTATCTAATTTTAGCCAAAAATTCGTATTTTTATGCCTGGGGACTTGACAAGGTTTTTAATATATGTTACAATAAAGAGGTAACTGAAATTTGGAATCCGACTTGAATTTTGTAAGGTTTTTTAAAGTTTAAGCCGGGTTCCAAGGAAGGGTCCGGTAATGCACCTTCACAACCACTAAACCACTATTGGAGAAACTTAACCATGAAACTTGGGGTGCGGGCATCACCCACTGCGGGAATCGTCCTCTTATGAGACGGACAGAGGCTCCGGCCGCGACATTATTAACTCACAGCCGACCGAGTCCTGTCAGCAAGCAGTTGACCTGCTTGTACGGGATGATTAATCCAGAAGATAGCCCATCCTTAATTTAAAAAACTAGTTTTGAATCTCGGGGTGGGATTACCACCAAAAATTTCATGAGCGAGATTCTGCCAGCAGTCCGAGCGACACCGAAAAGTCGCTTTTTTTTATTTTTGTGAAAAATCCAAATTTTATTTCCTGAACTTGTTGAAGGATAACTTTTTGGATTTTCAGACCCCACGACTCCGCTCAGGGAATAATTTTTCTTTTTATCAACGGGTTTATTCTTGTCGCCACTTCGTAATTTATCGTTCCCAATTTTGCGGCGAATTCTTCAGCGCTTATTTGCTCCCTGCCTTGCTTGCCGACAATTACCGCTTCGTCTTCCAATTTTACGTTCGGGACGTCGGTAACATCAACCACGCACATATTCATACAAACTCTGCCTAACACCTTGCACCTTTTACCTTTAATCAGAACATTCCCGATACTGGACATCCCCCTGTCAAATCCATCCCAATATCCAATCGGCAAAACGGCAATTTTGGAATCGCGATTGACCTTCTCGGTTAATCCGTAGCTTATCGCCGTGCCCTTTTTGACGTTTTTTATTTGCGCGATGATTGTTTTCCACGTTAAGACGGGTTTTAGTAAGGGTCGCACCCCAAAGGGGGTGCGACCCCCGAGAGCGCCGGCGGAAACAAAGGTTTCTTTTGATGGCCACAAACCATATTGCGCGATGCCGACTCTAACCATATTAAAATGCGTTTCGGGGAAAAGAATGGTTGCGGCGGAACAGGCGCTATGTTTAATAGGAATTTCAACGCCGTTTTTCTTTAAAAGTTTAATGATTTTTTTGAATTTACCGAGTTGCTTTTCGGCGTATGAGTGGTCGGTAGTATCTTCAATATTGGCAAAATGAGTGTAAATTCCTTCTATTTTTATATTTTTATGTTTTTGAATAAATTTGGCGAAGTTTAAAATTTTATCTTCCCCTATCCCCTGCCTCGAAGTACCCGTCTCAACTTTAATATGGATATTTATATTGCCTTCAACAGGCTCAGGCAATATTTTTTTATTCCCTGAGCGAGCGAGGCGAGTTGAAGAGGAAATCTTGGTTAAAGCCTTTACAGTTTCGTAATTGTAGACGACAAAACGAAAATTATTTTTTACCGCTTCTTTGAGTTGATTAAGCGGTATGTAACCCAAAATTAAAATCGGCTTTTTGATGCCAACCTGTTTTAATAAAAGCGCTTCGTCGATTGAATCAACGCCGAACCAATCAACACCCACTAATTTTTTGTTAAGTATTTTCGCAACTTCCACAAGACCATGTCCGTAGGCGTTGGATTTTACGACTGACATTAACAGAACTCCGGGTTTGAGGAGTTTTTTGATTTCGGAAATGTTGTGAAGAAGATTTTGGCGTGAAATTTCAACCCACGTGCGCATAAGTGTGCACGAACCTACATTATCTTTTTGAAATTACAATATTTTTGTAACGCTTTTGGCACAAGTATCGTTCCGTTTTTTTGCTGATAATTTTCCATTATGGCAATAAGCATTCTACCCGCGGCAATTGCGGTTCCGTTTAGGGCGTGAAGAAATTCAAGTCCGCCTTTTCTTTTTAGGCGAATGTTAAGTCGCCTTGTTTGGTAATCCGTGCAGTTTGAAGTTGAGTGCGTTTCGCGGTATTTATTTTCCGACGGAATCCACGCCTCAATGTCGTATTTTCGCGCCGCAGAAGCCCCAAGGTCCCCGGTGCACATTTTTACTACTTGATACGGCAATTTTAGAGATTGCATCAGTTTTTCTTCCATCTTGAGCAAAAATTCGTGTTCCTCGTCGGATTTTTCGGGTAAAGTAAAACTCACCATTTCCACCTTATCAAATTGGTGGACACGTAAAATGCCTTTCGTGTCTTTGCCGTAGGAGCCGGCTTCGCGGCGGAAACAAGTTGAAAAAGCGACAAACCTTTTCGGCAAGTCCTTTTCTTCCAAAGTTTCGTTCATAAAATACGGCACAACCGATTGTTCGGAAGTTCCCACGAGCAGCATTTCATCTTTAGGCAAATAATACCTTTCATCAATATCCCAAGGCATCAAATGACCTGACGCTTCCATAATTTCCTTTTTAACCATCGCCGGCGGGAGAATCGGCGCAAAACCTTCTTTTTGCAGGATGTCGAAAGCGAATCTTGTCAAGGCGAACTCCAATATTGCCGCTTGGTTTTTAATAAATCCGAAACGCGTGCCGGAGATTTTTGCCGCCCGTTCGGTGTCAATCAAGTCAAGATTTTTGCCGAGTTCCATGTAATCTTTCGGTTGTCCGCCTCGGGCGGAGAATAAAGGCGTTTTTCCCCATTTTTTAATAATTTCGTTGTCGTTTTCGTCCTTGCCGATTTTAACGTCGTCGGCCGGCAAGTTCGGAATGATTAAAAAAATTTCCTTCCATGCTTTTTCCGTATTTTGTAAATTGGGCTCGAGTTCTTTGATTTTTTCTTTGATTTTTTTACTCTCCGAGACTAAGTCTCTAACGGGAGATTTAATCTCGGAAATTTTTTTGCTGATTTTGTTTTGTTCCGCTTTCAAATCGTCCATTTCTTTAATCAGTTTGCCGCGCAAACCGTCCAATTCCAGAAATTTATCAAGAGCAACTTTAATGCCTTTCGCTTCGCAGGCCTTTTTAATCCTTTCCGGGTCTTTTCGCAAGAGATTTATGTCTATCATATTTTTTGTGCACAAACCCACAAAATTTTCTACAAATTTCACGAAAGTTTTATTTCGTAGTTTTGTATAATTCGTAGTTCAATTCGTAGTTTAGTAGATTTAGTTGTTAGTTTGAGATTAAAGACTCAATAAAAATAAACCGAGACACAAAATCATTACTCCTGTATATTGCCACTTGGATATTTTTTCTTTTAAAAATATTCTTGAAAGAAAAACCGTGATGAGAGGATAAATGGCCGTTACGGCAACGACAATCCCAGTCGGCCCTTTTAAAAGGGCGTATCTGAAAGCCGAAACGGCCAAAAGGTCGGTAATAACGGCGAAAAAAATCCAAAACCAGACCCGGCGCGATATTTTAAAGCCGTTCCACCCCTGTTTTTTATAAAGCATTATTATGGCGAAAGGTGAAAATAGCAGAGCCGTCCAAAACAAGAAGGCAAAAAGCGTTTGCCACGGAGCGCCGGAAAGAAGCGCCAGTTTTTCAACAAAACCCACAGCGCCCCAAAAAATAATAATTAAAGCGATTAATACCCACATAATTTTATTAAAATCAGAAATTCGAAATCTCGTCCCGACAAATGTCGGGATCTCCACTTCGCTCCGAAAATCCGAAACAAATTCCAAATTCCAAAATCCAAATTTCAACAAAATTAAAATTTTAAATTCACCCTTTATCCAAAAAGATAACACCCAGAGTTGTAATCCCAATACCTAAATATTGTGTTAAAGTTAAATATTCTTTAAGGAAGACAAAAGCCAGAATGGCGGTAACAATTGGATAAACCGAGGTCAAAGCGATAACTATGCCCGCGCCGCCCTTTTTTAAGGCAAAACGGATGAGAATAATAGCCACGCCGTTTACAAAAACTGCCACCAACATCCAAAGCCAGACCAATTTTGAAATTGAAAAACCCGGGACGCCTTTGTCGAGATATAGTATTAAGGCGATGACGGGGAAAGAAAAAACGGTTTTCCAAAAGAGAGAAATAAAAAGCGTTTGCCAAGGGGTGCCGTGTTGGAGCGCCTTTTTTTCGGCAAAACCCCACAAGCCCCACAAAATTACTACACTTATAATTAGAAATATCAACATAATTTTTTATTTCTCCGGTTTCAATGTTGGGAATAGTATAACCTCTTTTATATTATGCGAATCGGTCAGAAGCGCGGTCAGGCGGTCAATTCCGATTCCTAAGCCCGCGGTCGGCGGCATACCGTGCCGCATTGCCTCGATAAAATCTTTGTCAAATCTCTGCGCTTCTTCCTCCCCGGCTTCGCGCGCCTCCTGCTGTTTTTTAAACCTTTCTTCCTGGTCAAGCGGGTCATTTAATTCTGAAAAAGCGTTGACGAGTTCAATGCCCTTGCCGACCAAAAGTTGGAATCGTTCGGTTAAATTCGGATTATCGGGTTTGCGTTTGGCTAATGGCGACAGAGCGATGGGATAATCGACGATAAACGTCGGCTGTTTGATTTTCGGCCGCACGAAAGTTTTAAAAATTTCATCCAATATTTTTCCGAAGCTCGCGCCATCCTCGATTTCCGCGCCTTCTTTCCGCGCCGCGTCCATCAATTCTTTCTTGCCCGCCGTAGCCTTGACGGAGGAGGGTTTTTCGCCGAATTTTTCCACATCAATTCCCGAGTATTTTAATACGGCGTTGCGAAAAGTCATTTTGCCGAATGGCGGATTAAAATCGATTTGCGAACCTGCGTAAGCGATGTTTAAATCCGCAAAACCCAGCTCTTTCAACAAGTCCTTAAACATTTTTTCAACAAATTTCATCAAATTTCCGTAATCGGCGTAAGCCCAGTAAAGTTCTATTTGAGTAAATTCGGGATTGTGCAAATAATCTATTCCTTCGTTGCGGAAACAGCGGGCGACTTCAAAAACTTTGTCAAAACCGCCGATAATCAGGCGTTTTAAATAGAGTTCCGGCGCGATTCTTAAATAGAAATCAGTGTCCAAGGCATTGTGGTGGGTTACAAAGGGGCGGGCATTGGCGCCGCCAGGAATCGGCTGGAGCATCGGCGTTTCAACCTCAATAAAATCTTCTTTAACCAAAAAATCGCGCAAGGTTTTGACTATTCTGCTTCGCGTCCTGAAAATTTCTTTAACGCGCGGATTGGCGATTAAGTCCAAATATCTTTTTCGAAACCGAGTTTCAATATCTGACAAGCCGTGCCATTTTTCAGGCAGCGGCAGCAGGGTTTTTGAAATCAAGCGGAAATCTTTCGCTTCAAGAGTGTTTTCGCCGCGTTTAGTTTTGAAAAGTTTGCCGCGGGCAGTGATAAAATCAGCGGTGTCGACGAATCCCCCGAAAAAATCGAATTTGGAACTGCCGACAACGTCCTTTTTGACGTGGATTTGGATTTTTGCTGTTCCGTCGTCCAAATCAATAAACGCCGCGCCGCCGTGAAGGCGAATTGACCTTATTCTGCCGGCGATTTTTAACTCTGTCCCCTTTTCCATCCACTCGTCAAAATGGCTCAAAATTTTCTTAATTTCGTGCCCTCTTTCGACGATTGACGGATAGGGATTTACCCCCACTTCTTTGATTTTATTCAGTTTTTCCAAACGAATAATATATTCATCTGACATATGGCGATAATTTATATATAAATGATAACATTTTCGGATTTTTAAGTCAAAAATAAAGACCGCTTGTATTTAAGCGGTCACGGATAATTTTAGAACTTGTCTACCTCCTTTTCTGCTTCCATTTTGGGTGCGGAATAAACCATGCTATTTTCACCTCCTTTTTGGTTAACGTGTTTAACTACGAACTAGTTTAACTAACATAGGACTTACGTGTTTGAAGTCTGACTTCAACACACTTAAATTTGGCCAAGTGCGTAAGTCTTACAACATTTATTTCTCCACTGCCATTTCGTTGTCTTTGCTCCCAAAAACTCGTTTATACCATCCCCAGGTGCTGATGGAAAACGACGGACCTCCAAAAATTTTTTTGTAGACGGTTTTTTTCTTGTTGTAAATTCGGCAAACATAAACGGTGATAATGTCGGTTTTTTCTTCGTGCAGAATAATTGTTTTGTTGAGGCAAGTGGCGCCGGAAAACAGCATCTCTCCTTTGCGGAAGCGCGTTTTTAAAATGGAAGCATCTTCAAGATAACTTTCATCAGGCAAATTATTAGGGAAGACAAAACCGTCCTCAAACCAAAGAGTTTTCTTTTTTTTCTCAAAAACGATTTTTCGGGCAAGGATGGAAGTGTAGTTATTAAAGGAACCATAACCATCTAAGTGGAATTTGCCGCCTTTTTTTTGCTTTTCAAGGATTACCGCTTGATAAAAATCGTCGTTTTTACACCAACTTGCCGCGCCGAATTCCGATGAATCGGGAGAAGGAGGGCTTTCATCGGTTTTCGTGTTGCAGGAGAGAATCAAGATAAGGATTAAAAAAGTGATAATTTTCATTCCTTCCATCGTTCTTTTCTCCGGTTTAAATTTTTAAAGAACATAACGCAGGCTAAAGCCTGCGGCTACATTAAATCAATTACATTAAAG
>DYHP01000032.1:0-4022 GCA_020724105.1 Candidatus Methylomirabilis sp.
ACTGGGCAAAGAGGATGTCAGATATGGAGTGAGGGTGTTGGGAGTAGGTTTTTAAATCGCGACTTTTCGCAACTTGCTACGCAACTTTACGCATAATCGCGACTTTACGCTACTTGCGTAGTCAGTTGCGTTAAAAAGCGTTTAGCGTAGTCAGTTGCGTTAAGTTGCTTCTATAATTATGAAAAATATTCTTATAACAGGAGGGGCGGGATTTATCGGCTCGCATCTTGCCGAAAAATTGCTCGGCAACGCCGAAAACAACGTTATTGTTATTGATAATTTGCTCAATTCAAAATCGAGCAATATTGAACACCTGCTCCACTATCCGAATTTTGTTTTTTTGAAAATGGACGTGTCGTCGCCTATTAATCTTGAAGGAATAAAAGAATTGGACAGATTTAAAATAAAATTTTACGGCATTCAAGAAATTTATCATCTGGCTTGCCCAACTTCGGCGAAAAATTTTGACAAATATAAAATCCAAACGCTTGACGCCAATTCTCTGGGGACAAAGAATATTTGCGACTTGGCGGTCAAGTACAAATCAAAAGTGATTCTGTCTTCGTCATCCGTCGTTTACGGTCCGAGGCCGGCCGACGGGCATTATTTTAAGGAGGAAGATTTGGGCGCGGTTGACCACTTGACACCGCGCGGCTGTTACGACGAAGGCAAAAGATTCGCCGAAACGGCAATGGCGACTTACGAGCAGGTTTTCGGCATTGACGCGAAAATCGCGAGAATTTTCAGGACTTACGGCCCGAGACAGCGGCTTTTTGACGGCGAAATGATGCCGGATTTCATTTTAGACGCTTTGGAAAACAGGGATTTGGTGATTTACGGCGACGAAAATTTCAAAACGACTTTGTGTTTTGTTTCCGACATTGTCGACGGTTTGATGAAATTTATGGACGCGCCGAAGGGCGCCGGGCCGTTAAATTTAGGCAGCAGCCAGGATGTTAAATTGGCGGATATTGCCAAAAAACTCATTGAGATGACCGGCTCGTCTTCAAAAATAATTTTCAAACCCCCCTTGATGTTTATTACCCATCTCGGCATTCCCGATACGCGCAAGGCGAAAGAACTGCTCGGTTGGATTCCGCTTGTCACGATTGAGATTGGCTTAAAACAGACGGTAGATTACACAAGGGCGCATAAGGCCGCATTGTGAGCCGCCATTTTACGCTATCACAACGCTATTTTACGCCAAAAATTTGTGGCGTCTCACAACGGCGTAGTTGTGGCGTTTTGTGGCTTCTATATGGTCATTGCTGTAATTCCCGCATACAACGAAGAGAGAACCATCGGTAATGTTTTAGCGGAAGTTTGGGAGTATGTCGACAAAATTATTGTCGTTGACGACGGGTCGGCGGATAAGACGGCGGAGATTGTTAAAAGAATAACGAAGTCTGACTTCGACAAGTCGGAGTCAGACTTCAATAACAAAAACGTTGAGGTTTTAAGTCATATTTTAAATCGCGGTTTAGGAGCGGCGCTTCGGACGGGATTTGCAGGGGCATTAAAAATAGATGTGAAGACATCTGATGTCCTTGGGACATCGGATGTCAATACAAAATTAAGCAACCCAAAGGTTGCGACTACAGATTTAATAAACAATGGTGTGGCTGCAGACTTTAGACTGCGCAGTAGAGAAGATGCGGAAATTATCATAACTCTCGACGCTGACGGGCAGCACAACCCCGAGGATATTCCACGAATGATTGAACCGATTAAAAACGGCAGCGCCGACGTAGTGATTGGCAGTCGGTTTATAAGTAAACCCTTCGACTCCGCTAACGCTTCGCTCAGGGAATATTGCCTGAGTCTGTCGAAGGCTCATGCGCCTTTGTTTCGCAAACTTGCCAATTTTTTGGGAAACATTATCACTTTTTTATTTTTCGGCATTTGGGTTTCGGACAGCCAATCGGGATTCCGCGCCTTTAGCCGCGAGGCACTCTTAAAAATAAATTTAAAAAGTTCGGGCATGGAAGTATCGTCGGAAATCATCAAAGAAATCAAAAGAAATCATCTCTGTCTCGTAGAAATTCCAATTAAGCCGGTTTATACAAAATACTCAATGTCAAAAGGGCAGAATTTACTCGAGGGGATTAAGACAGTTTTTCAATTGATATTGAGAAGATTAGAGTAAAACAAGAGGTTATCAGGCAATCAGTTGAACAGGGAAGGTATATCAGCGCATAGTGATTTCAACCAAATTCCGAGACTTGGTTTCGTTTAACGAGACTAAGTCTCGGAATTTGAAACAGGTTGCCGGGGATTTATCCCTAATAACCCGACATCCTTTCCCAGACTTCCTGATTAAACCGATATATTTTATATGAGTCTTATTCAAATAATTTTGTTGATTCTAATAATATTGGCGATTTTATATTTTTATCTCCGTTATAAGACCCGCTCCATCGGTTTCAGGCCGTTTTTGATGATGCTTGCGTTTTGGATTGTGGCGGGGGTTTTGGTGGCGCTGCCGGAGTCAACTTCGCAGTTAGCGGGCCTGCTCGGCGTCGGCCGCGGCGTTGACGTGGTTTTTTATTTCGCTTTTGTTTTGATTTTTTACCTCATTTTCAAAATCATCGTCCGGCTTGAAAAAATAGAACAGAATATCACAAAAATCGTATCAAAAATTGCGTTGGGGGAGAAAGAAGGGAGTCGGACTCCCAACATGAAATAGGAGGTTTTAGATAACTATATGCCCGAGAGAATGTCGTCAATTGAAAAAGTGACAGGAAAAGGCCTTTCCGAAAAGGAGAAGGGTTTCATTATTGAGCATTTTAAGGAGAAATTTGATAGTCAGAAATTTGAAGAGTTGCGCGGTTTGGAAAGGGAAAAAACAACAGAGGGATTGAAAATAATTTTTTTGGCCGCCTTTTTTCAAAAGACACTTTTGTATTAAAAATTTTTCCTCCAGACTACGAAAGAAACAAAGACGAATTTAAAGACCGCGAAGAGGTTTTTGACCTTTTTGCCAAAGCAATGTTTGAAGGCAACATAATTGAAGTTGATTACTTAGTTGACAGGACTTTTGGCAAGGGGACGATGAGAACCATTGGAGAACTTGAAGACGACATCAACGCGCAAGAAAATTACGTTAAGTTATTGAGCGTCTCTTAGTAATATTTTCATTTATGTTTCCAAGGGTCGCCATTATTATCATCAACTGGAACGGGATGAAATATGTGCCCGACCTTTTCCAGAGTTTGAGTTTAATAAATTACCCGAAAGAAAGTTTTCGGGTAATTCTGGTTGACAACGCTTCCGTTGACAATTCGGCAGAGTGGATAAGGGAGAATTATCCGCAAACTTTTATAATAAAAAACCCCTTAAATTACGGCTTTGCCAAGGGAAATAATGTCGGAATGGAGGAGGCGATCTCGCCCTCCCACCAATCTCATGGAGGTTTTGTCGATTTATCGCACAATGAAAGCGAAGCGGCTTCGCCTTATGATATTTCATTAGACACGAAATTTTCAAGAGATTGGTGGGAGGGTGAACAACGTTTTGATTACATTTATCTTTTAAACCAAGACACGGTTGTCGAGCCGGATTTTATCCGCGAGGCGGTTTTGGTCGCAGAAAGCGACGCATCAATTGGCGCGGTCCAGTCATTTATTCATTTGTGGCCTGAAAAACATCTCTTAAATTCCTCGGGCAACAAACTTCATTTTTTGGGTTTTTCTTATTGCGGGGATTATCGCAGAAACGCCAAGGAAGTTTATGAAAGATTAAGCGGCGGAAATAGAATATTCACTCCAATCGCCACGGCGAGCGGCGCGGCGGTGCTCTTCCGCGCTTCGGTTTTGAAAGAAGTCGGGTTGCTTGATGAAGATTTATATCTGTATCACGAAGACGTTGATTTGTCGCTCCGAATCCGGCTTGCGGGTTACAAAGTCGTTTGCGCTCTTAAGTCGGTTATCTACCACAAATACGAGTTTAGCCGCAGCATCGCCAAATATTACTTTATGGAGCGCAACCGTCTGGTCGTTTGGTTTAAAAATTTGAGTTGGCCG
>DYHP01000032.1:4032-10068 GCA_020724105.1 Candidatus Methylomirabilis sp.
TTTGCTTTTGCTTTTGCCGGGGCTTGTGGCGGCGGAAATCGGTCTTTTTTTGCTTTCCTTTTGGGGCGGATGGTGGCGCGAAAAATGGAGGGTCTACTCCTATTTTAAATACAAAAAAAATTGGTCGGATATTTTTAAAAAACATAACCAAATTCAGGCAATGCGAAAAATTTCCGACAGAGAAATTGTTAAATCATTTACCGACAAAATAGAATTTCAGGAAGTGGAGGGGTGGTTTACTAAGAATATCGCAAATCCGCTCTGCGGGTTGTATTGGAAGTTGGTGAGGAAAATATTATGCTTATAGACACTCATGCTCATGTAAATTTTAACGCTTTTAAAGACGACAGTGACAAGGTGATTCGCCGTTCTTTGGATTCCGATACTTGGATGATAAATGTCGGCTCCCAGGCGTCAACGAGCCGCCGGGCGGTAAAAATCGCCGAAAAATACAATAAAGGCGTTTACGCGGCAGTCGGACTTCATCCGATTCATCTTTGGGAGTCGTATCAAGATGTTGAAGAAACATCTTTTTTTAAAACTCGCGCGGAAGAATTTGATTATAATTTTTATAAAAATTTAGCCGCTTCCAAAAAAGTTGTGGCAATAGGGGAGATTGGATTGGATTATTATCACTTGCCGAAAAGTGATGGGGAAAAATTGAAAAATAAGCAAAAGGAAGTTTTAATCAAGCAAATTGAATTGGCGCAGGAATTGTCTTCCTGCGGGAGATCTCCCGAAGGGAGAGATTTGCCGGTGATTTTCCATTGCCGCGACGCTTACGACGACCTTTTGGGAATCATTCGGAAATTGCCGAAAATTCCGCGCGGCGTTTTGCATTGTTTTGCCGACACTTTGGAGACCGCGCAAAAATTTTTGGATTTAGGATTTATGCTTTCTTTTACCGGCATTGTCACCTATCCAAGAGCCGAATCAGTGCGCGAAGTCGCCAAAAAAATTCCTTTGGAGAAAATTATGATTGAAACCGATGCCCCTTATTTACTTCCACATCAACTCCGCGTTAATCTGCGTAATTGTCCGCGTAAATCTGCTTCTATAAAACAGAGGAATGAGCCGGTTTATGTAAAATACGTTGCCGAAGAAATCGCGCGGGTTAGAGGATTGAGTTTTGACGAAGTTGCCAAGGCAACGACGGAAAACGCGGTGAAATTTTTTAAATTATAATTTTTCTCCCTTTGTTCCGACCGAAGCGTCGAAACAGGGGGAGAAGCGTGAAGAATGAACTTTCATCTCTATTTTATAAATTTAACAAAAAACTGCTCCGGTTGCGGGAGCAGTTATTATTTTTGCCCCTTTGAAATTAGAAGCCCTTGTCGATCGGGTGGGGGTAGAGGGCAATCTGTTGCTGATTGTTCTCTTCCGCCTCCTTTTCGGTAGGGATGGTGATTTGGACTTCCTTAACATTAGCAATGATTTCGCTGGTGTGAAAGGGCTTAGGATAGGTCCCAAGCAGAATCCTATTCAGATGGTCAAGCATCGGCCATGAATTTTTTTCGGCAGCCGTAAGGACGATATCGATGTGGCCGTCGCTTCTTTCCATTGTCTCGACCTTCAGGATTCCTTCCGAAGTTTTTATGACGATTACGCCTTCTGGTAAGTTGAGATTTTTTTTCATTTTTCCCTCCTCCGCACCAAAGTCGAGTAGTAGAAACAAGTTTCACTACCCGATAAATTCGATGTGGCTTTTTTGAACTTTGTTTGTTTTTCTCTCGGAAACCGCCTATTCGGCTTCCGTTGTTATCAATTGTTCCATTTGCTCATAACTTGCTACGGGGCTTCGTCCAATATAATCACGAAGTTGCTATACTGGGCTTCGCTTGCCTCGTCAAAAGCAGTGGCTTTGTTTGGTTTTTTGTTAAAGAACATAACGCAGGCTAAAGCCTGCGACTACACTGATTCAAAATTGTAGCCGCAACCTTTAGGTTGCGTAAAATGAACGAATGTTTGGAATTTCCGATACATGGACCGTTTGTTTGCTTTATTATAACATTATTACATTGACAAATAGTTGTCAATAGTTTGTATAAGGCCACCTTATACATTGACTTTTTTATTTTTTTCAGATAGGATATAATAGATTTTAGATAAATTACGGGCTGTGGCCCAGTAGTCTAAGGCGCTGCGTTCGGCTCGCCCTCCCATCTTTTACCGGGGCATAGTATACCGGTAGTACGCACGCTTCGGGTGCGTGAAGACTGGGTTCAATTCCCAGTGCCCCGATAAATAAAATTTAGGCGGGCAAGGGCGCGTGAAGACTGGGTTCAATTCCCAGTGCCCGTAAAATTCGCAATGTCTCTTTTGGTCGCAATTACTGAACGAAGTGCGAACCCATTTTGAGCAAAAATTTCTGCCCTGACGGGCAGAAATCCCGCCCAGCGTTTCCCACCCCCAGACCCCCTTTTCTTTTTGCCCGCCCGCATTGCCCGCTTCGCGGGCGAGCCAGCGGATTTTTAGAAAAGAAAAAAGGTAAATGCCCTTGCCCAAGCCCTCCCGTGCGCGGGCGACAACAAGGAACTCCCTTGGTGATTTCTGTTGATTGATTTTAATTTATTTGGTATCATTATATTGAAAGAATGACATATCACTTACATACTATCAAATTATTGAAAATATGGCAACAGAAATTAACATAGGCAAAAATGTAAAAAAGTATCGGACTAAACAGGGTTTATCCCAAGAGGATTGTGCCAAAAAATCCGGCGTTAAATACACCACTCTGACAAAAATTGAGAGCAATGTAATTAAAAAGCCGTCCGTGATTGTAATGGCTAAAATTGCCAAAGCTCTTAATGTTAATATTGAGGATTTGATTAAGTAATATGCAACAAACAAAAAACTTACTCACAATCAAAGAAGCGAGTCATTGGGCAAGCGATTTTCTAAAACGAGATATTAGTGAATCAAATATCTCTTACTTATTGCAATACGGAAAAGTAAAAAAACATAACGGCGGGAACTCTGTGTTTGTAGATGTGGACGATTTAAAAAAGTACTACGAATCTTATTGCGGCTGGCGAGAAATAAGCTGGAAAAAGCGACTCGGCAATGATTTAAATTGGGCTTTGTCATTTGACCATTTACGAGAAAAAGACACGACAAAGCATGTTCATCGTTTGCACCCATATAAAGGTAAATTTATCCCGCAACTTGTTCAATATTTTATTGATGACCACACTGACGATTTTAAAAATGATGTCTATTTCAAAACAGGTGACATAATTCTTGATCCGTTTTCCGGTTCTGGGACAACACTCGTGCAAGCGCATGAAATAGGCATGCACTCAATTGGTATAGATATATCTCATTTTAATTGCATGATTACAGAAACAAAACTCCTTGATTATGACCTTGTGTCTCTTGAAAATGAGATAAAAAGGATAAAGCAAGCAATTGCCGGATACGAAACAGATAACAATGTTACTGCTTTTGAAAACGAATTATTAGCTCGTATGGCTGATTTTAATAACAAATATTTTCCCAGCCCAGAGTTTAAGTACAAGGTACAAAGAAAGCAAATAGTTGAGGATAAATACGCGACTGAAAAAGAGAAAGAATTTCTAAAAACTTACAATGAGCTTGTTAAAAAATATGGGATTGAACTTAATCATTTTTCCGCCAAAAACTTTTTAGATAAATGGTATATCAAAAATATCAAAAAAGAAATTGATTTTGCGTTTGAGCAAATCAAAAAAATTAAAGATGTAAAAAATAAAAAGATTTTGGCGGTGATTTTAAGCCGAACGATTAGGTCGTGTCGCGCAACAACACATTCGGATTTAGCTACTCTTAAAGAGCCGCAGGTTACCACCTATTATTGCTGGAAACATAAAAAGATTTGCAAGCCGCTTTTCTCTATAAAGGCGTGGTTTAACCGATATGCCACAGACACGCTTTACCGCCTCAAAACTTTTGCGAAATTTAAAACTAATTCGCATTACGCGGTTATTCCAGCAGATTCCCGTACGGTTGATATTTTCAAGGAGATTGAGAAACGAAATAAAAATTTTTATGAGATTTTAGGGAAACAGAAAATCAGGGGTATTTTTACTTCGCCGCCGTATGTAGGACAAATTGATTATCATGAACAACACGCTTACGCTTATGACCTTTTTGGTTTTGAGCGTAGAGATGAGTTTGAAATAGGCCCGCTTTACAAAGGACGGGGCGCGGAAGCGCGCGCCTCTTATGTTGAGGGAATCGCAAAAGTTTTGCTGAATTGCAGAAAATTTTTAACAGATGGTTTTGATGTATTTTTGGTGGCTAATGATAAACACAACCTTTATCCGGCAATTGCCGAGCAGGCCGGCATGAGAATTGTAAATCAATTTAAACGGCCGGTATTAAATAGAACCGAAAGGGATAAGTCGCCCTACTCGGAAATAATTTTTCATTTAAAAAACGGAAAATAATATGGCACTTACAACACAACAAAGCAAACAAATAAAAGATTATCTGGTTGAGAAAATCCGCCAGAAGTTAGCAACTTACAATCCGGAAACCAACTCAATGCCCTTTCATTTTCGCTTGCTCGGCAAGGATAGAATGGCTTTGTTTTCTTTTATTCAATCGGTAAATACAATGCTTGGCACTTCAATTTTTGAGCAAGTCGGCAAAATGATTGCCGAGCCAAGAGCAAGCCGCGCTATCGGACAATACAAAGAATTTGAAGGTTATATCGGTAGCGAAGCAGTTTTAAAAATTGACAATATCATGCGGGATTTGCGTTCGGCTTCACGCAAACCAGATAAGGAAAAGGAGACAAAAGAAGTATTGGCTGTCGCCAATAAGGGCAATTTAGGAAAGAAACTTAAAAAGCGCGTTGACCTTTTTGTGGAAATGAAGGACGGCACAGAATATTACTTTGAGGTAAAAACCGCGAAGCCAAATATCAACGAATTTACTGGTATTAAAAAGCAAATGCTCGATTGGATTGCAATGCGCGGTAGCGAAAAACCGAAAGCAAATATCAAAACTATTGTTGCTATTCCATATAATCCTTACGAACCAAAGCCATATGAACGCTGGACATTGCAGGGACTGTTTGATTTGCGCCAAGAAGTTTTGGTCGGACCGGAATTTTGGGATTTGCTCGGCGGCAAAAATACTTACGAGGATTTGTTAAAAGTTTTTAAACAAGCAGGATTAGAACTTTATGGCGAGATAGATAAAAAAATGAAAAATCTGAATAATGGAAAATAGATATGGCTATACCGGAATCACAATTAACAACATAGGCAAATCAAGGCGCAATTACTACTACCAAAACAACTGCCGACTCTGTTAAAAACGCCCTAAAATCTTATAACAACTGGCCGAGCGGTGTTGATTTTGAGGTCTATTTGCAAGGTTCGTATAAAAATGACACCAATATACGCGGTGATAGCGATGTTGATGTTGTTGCTCAACTCAACTCTACTTTTTACAGCAATTTGTCAGAAGACCAAAAGAGAACTTTGGGATTAACCCCCGCCACTTATCATTTATCAAATTTTAGAGATGATGTTTTGAAAATTCTAAAAAACTATTATGGCCAGAGCCAAATAACCGAGGGTAATAAATCAATCGAGATAAAAGCGAATAATGGGAGATTGCCCGCCGATGTAATCGTTTGCGCCCAATACAGAAGATATAAGACCGTAAACAGCTATGATTATGTTGAAGGAATGACCTTAATTGTCGCGGTAGTATTTCCGGCGACACAACGCCCTCGTATTTTCTGGAATGCCTGCTTTATAATGTTCCAAGTTCAAATCTCAATACAAGTTATCAAGACACTTTTTGCAATACTGTGAATTGGCTCAATAAAGCGAGTTTAGACGACTTCGTTTGTCAAAATGGCCAGTTAAAACTTTTTGGGTTGACACCGGAACAATGGGGCACAAGCGAAGCAAAAAGTTTTATTCAAAATTTAATTTCGCTTTGGAATAATTGGTGATGTGCACGCTTATTCAATAGATACAAATGAAAGAAAAAACATTTTGTTGGTTTTGGCAGTAATCAGCATTGTTTTTTCTT
>DYHP01000033.1 GCA_020724105.1 Candidatus Methylomirabilis sp.
AATTGAAAGATAGTTTTTTAGTTTTTAGTTTTTAATCTTTTGGTTTATGCCCCTGAGATTATTGAAATATCTCTCTCCCTATCATTGGATGATTTACGCGCTTGAGACCGCGCAAAATAAGCGCGAGCTTTTTGACATTGCCGGCGCTTTGTCCAAATCAACCGTTGATTTAAAATTTGAGTATAAATTGAGAGTTGCGGCAATTCTTTTGAACTTGCGGCGGGACTTAAAAAAGAAATTCGGCATGTTTGTCGTTTTTGGCTGGGACGACAAAGACCGCGAAAAATACATAGACGTGCCGGACGCAACCCAAGATATTTTTGGGAAGCGCCATTTTAACATTTTTGACTATAGTGAAGAGAGGATAACCCGCCTTTTTAGGAAAACGGTTAATTTTGACGGCGCTATTTTAATTGACGCGGAAGGCGATGTGGCGGACAGCGGGGTGGTTTTGGAAGGATTGAGGCCCAAACTTTTAGCCAAGCGTTTGTACGCAAAAAAAACAGGTGACCTTTCCAGCCGTTTGGGATTTCACAAAAAAGTCCACACCAGGCATTTAAGCGCAATTACGGCTTCTTATAATCTTAAAAACACCGCGATTTTTACGGTAAGCGAAGAAACCGGCGATTTTCACATTTTTGAAGGAGGAAGGATTGTGTATTCCACAGTGAAGGGCGAGACGAGCCTCGTTAAAAACTTTGCCAAAGTTTAAGCGAGACTAAAGCCCCGCGCTACATTCATTATTGTTTAATGTAGTGCGAACCTTCAGGTTCGTTTGAATAATGAGACTGGGGGGCTTGACGAAAAATAAAGAATCTGTTAAGATATTAACGAATGGAGAGGATGCCCAACATCTTGCTGGGCATCTTGTATGGAGAAAATAAGGTTTTTGGCAAGCTTGGCGTAGGTTCAAAGCGTCTCCTCCTCGCTTTGGTGCTGATCGCCAAGCTTATCAGAGACCTTTTTTGTTTATAGAAGCCGTTTCACGCCATCACCCCAGTATCAAGCCGCAGCATAATGTTACGAAAATTATCTGCGGGAGCCGAAGGCGAGTTCCGTGAGATTCTGAAACACTTGTGTCATTCTGAATTTATTTCAGAATCTGCGATAGATTCCGATTGTCATTCTGAATACCGAAACAAGTTCGGCACAAGTTTATTTCAGCATCTATCACAGACCCCGAAACAAGTTCGGGGCAAGTTCGGGATGACATTGTTCGGGATGACATTCCGTTGGGCTTTGATACTGGGGTGATGGCGTTTTGTGGCTTCTATGATACATGTCGTAGCCACATGATAATGTCATAGTTGAGCCATTATAGAAATGTTATACCTTTATTGGAGTAGCATCCGTAAGGATGCGCCGGAAACGCGATTATCATAACCCCCTCTAAACTCCCCCTTACCTTAAGGGGGAGGACTGTGTATGACATTTCTGTGTGGCTCGCTGGTATGACATTTTTAAATGGCCCTGACAGGCTTCTGTGATACATTGACACATTGAAACGAAATTTGGTATTGTGGTTATGAATTTTATGCTGGAGGGTCTCAAGGAAAAATTTCTTTTATTCAAGGTCTTGAACCAAAAAGACAAAAAAGCGTTTGGGGAGCTTTATAATATATATCGCGACCGATTGTATCGGTTTATTTTTTTTAAGGTTTCAAGCGCCGAAGACTCGGGGGAATTGACTAACGACGTTTTTTTTAAGGTCTGGCGGTTTATCCAAAATGGCGGGGAGATTAGCAGTTTTGCCGCCTTGCTCTACAGCACGGCGCGGAACGCCGTTAATGATTATTATCGCCAAAAAGGCGCTCCGACGATAGGCGCTGATTATCTCGAGAATTTGGAAGACCCTCAAATTGCGGCAGCAGACCTTGAGCAGGTTGAAATTAGTTTGGAAAAAGAATTTGACGAAAATCGCCTGCTTGAAGCCCTTAAAGGGCTCAAAGACGAGTATCGCGAGGTTGTCGTAATGAGATATTTGGATGAAATGTCATTCAGGGACATTGCCCAAGCATTGGGGAAGACAGAGGGGAATGTTAGGGTATTGGTTCACAGGGCGACGGAGGCATTGAAAAAAGAAATCACTTTCCTTTCTTAAGATTTGAAACTAAGAAGGTGTGAATTGAGAAAAAAACAAACAGACGCAGAAAGAGTAATTTGGCGCCATTTACGCAGTAAACAAATAAAAGGTTCCAAATTTTTTAGACAGTATAGCGTTGGTCCGTATATTTTGGATTTTTTCTGTCTCAAGATGTAGTTAGCCATTGAAATAGATGGAGGGCAACACGCGGAGAGCGTTCATCGAATTTATGACGAGCGGCGGACGAAGTTTTTGAAAAAGAGAGCAATCAAGATGATTAGATTTTGGGATAATGAGGTATTGAATAACACCCAAGGGGTTTTAGAAAAGATTCTAGAAAAATTGTTGGAATCATAACCCCTCCTTCACCCCCCAAGTTTCCTTTGGAAATTTGGGAGGGTAAATACTGTAACAAACCGTCCGGAATCTCGTCTATTATAGTGATAGGGCTAAAAGTAGTCCTATTTTTTGCTTAATTTGACAGGAAAACTGTCATGCTGAACTGGTTTCAGCATCAGACACGGACCCCGAAACGCACAGACCCCGAAACGAGTTCGGGGTGACGAAATAAGTATGACCGAAAAAGAACTCATAAAACAATTGAAAAATCTCGCAAACAGCGAACAAGCAGGCGCTCTCAACAAAGAGCGAGGGAATTTGTTATGCCAAAATTTAATGGCAAAAATTGATGAAGATTCAAGGTTAACCCCTGCATCTTATTTGCCAAAGTTGTGGTTTTTGCGAGGATTCGGCCTGCGTAATTGTTTCCAACATGCCGTTGTAACCAGTTTGGTGTTTGCTGTCGGCATCGGCGGAGGCCTGACTACGGTTAGCGCTTCGCTTAACAGTTTGCCCGGCGACACTCTTTACACCGTTAAATTAACCACCGAAAAAGTTCGGCTAGCTTTGGCGCAGGACGAGGCGATGAAAATAAATTTGCGCGCAGAATTTGTCGGCAGAAGAATTGAAGAAATGAAAACCATTGTCCAGTCCCCCGTAGAAAACAAGGGGGATAGAATTGAGTTGGCTTTGGCTAATATTAAAATTGGAATAAATAGCGTTAACGATTCCATTGTCAATAACGCCGTTTCCGAGGATATTGCCACCGGCACGATTAAATTCATTGACCAAAAAATTATTGAATTGAGCGACATTATTGTCCTGAACGCTCCGGAACTGTCGGATAAGATAAGGGGCGTCTCTGAAGAGATGAATGGTATTATGGTTGAAAAGAGAATGACAATCCCGAATCCCGAATCGCGAATCCCGAATCCCGAATCTGAAAAATTGGAACCCGTTGCCACCTCGTCTATTGTGATTCCCGAAAACAAAGAAGTCCCCGAAGCGCCAAAGAAAATACAGTTTCAAATAATAATTGAGGAATAGAAGCCATAAAACGCCATCACAACGCCACTTCACGCCAGTTGGCGTAAAATAACGTAGTGATGGCGTATAAATAGCGTTTATAAATATTACAGAATTAGAAAGGTCGAACCTTAAAACGGTATTCTGTAAATAGTAAAAACCCGCCCAAATTCCGACAAGTTGGAACTTGAGCGGGCAAGTAAAAGAACTGCTAGAATAATGCAAGAAATCTTTATTCATCAGTTCGAAAAAGTCGATTATAACTACATATTCTTGTTCGGCGTTATTCTGCGTAATCCCTTCACTCGCACGCGAGTGAGGGACAGCGTAGTTCGGCGGAACGATGCTTTGTTTGCTGAAAGACCTCGAAGCAGACCGCCAAAGGCGGACGCTACGGGGCAAGCGCTAAAAACGCAGAAGTTGCGCAGACGAGAATTTTGTAGCAAATGTAAATATATATGTATAACGCATTACGATTAGGGAAAAAAATCTTTACCGTTAGCGTAGTGGTGACCACCATTGCTTGGTCAATCGGTTTGGCAATGTTTTTATTGCCTTTGACCGCGAACGCGGCCGCTCCGCTTGCCGGCGATTTGATTAAAGCCAGCTTGCCGAGCGTTTACTACTATGGAGCCGATGGCAAGAGATATGTTTTCCCTAATGAAAAAACATATCGCACCTGGTATGCGGATTTCTCTTCGGTAAAAACAATTACTGACGCTGAATTAGCCGCTATTGCTTTAGGTGGAAATGTAACCTACAAACCGGGTGTCAAAATGGTGAAAATCACCACTGACCCCAAGGTCTACGCTGTCGGAGCAAATGGCGCGCTTCGCTGGGTAAAGACAGAGGCGCTTGCCACTGAATTATACGGCGCTACTTGGAACACAATGATTGAAGATGTTCCAGACGCCTTCTTTGTCAACTACACTATTGGCGCGGACATTAATGCCGCCGCTGATTTTAACAAAGCGGCTCAAACAGCTGCCGCTACTGACATTGGCGTTGACAAAGGCATTGGCGCGGGCGGAACAATCGGGACAACCGCCGGCGGCTTAACCGTTGCTTTAGCTTCCGATACCCCGGCTGCCGCTTCAATCGTCTGCGCTGACACAAGCAGTATCACAAAAGGCGCCCAAATCGCTATTCCGATGACCAAACTAAACTTTACCGCTTCGTCAGCCGGCGCGGTTAAGGTTACCTCTTTGAAATTAAAGAGGGGTGGTATTTCTGCTGACACTGATATGAGCATTGTTTATCTTTATGATGGCGATACTCAGTTGGCAGAGCACCAATCAATTTCAAAGAATTACATAACCTTTACTAATGCTAATGGCTTATTTGAAGTCCCGGCAAGCGGTTCAAAGACCATTACTGTTAAAATGGATTTGAGCAACTCAACCTCAAGTGCCAGTTGTTCAGCCAAAACAATTAATATTGGTTTGGTGGCAGCGGCCGATGTAACATCCAATGCCTCATCTGTCGCTGGAACCTTCCCGGTTACCGGCAACACAATGACTGGCGCGGCTGTTAGCGACCTTGGTGTTTTGGGCTTTAGCGCTTACACCACCTTTCCGGCAACCATTGACCCGGGCGTAACTGACAGAGAATTGTGGAGATTTACCTTGACTGCCAGCAATCAGGATGTTGAGTTAAGATACTTAAAACTGACTGTTGTCGGCACAATTGCCGTAGCCGACCTTGCCAACTTGAAACTTACGGCGAGCGGCGTTCAACTTGGCGCGACTCAGCAGTTGAGTAGCGACAAAGAAGTAACTTTTGATTTGAGAAGCTCGCCCTTAGTCTTAACCACTGGTCAAACAAAGACCGTTATTTTAACCGGCGATGTGGTTGGCGGCACTTCGCGCGCTTTCAAATTCACAGTGCAAAAACGAGCTTACGCTGAGGCGCGAGACAGAAACTATGATGTCATGATTAAACTTGACAGCGGCAATGACGGGGTTGAAGATTCTTTCACCCTTATTGAGCCGGAAACCGGCAATGGCACTGATATCAACACCGGCAAATTGGTGATGAGCGTTGCCACTGATTCCCCGACCGGCAATATTGCCGATTATGCCACCAATGTTACATTGGCGAAATTCGGCTTCCAAGCCATTGGCGAAGATATCAAGGTGCTTGATTTAGATGTTGACTGCGATTCAAATGGCGATGACGACAAATTAGACAACCTTAAACTCCTATTGGACGGTGTGCAGGTTGGCACAACCATCACCGATACAACCGCTTGCGACGCAGACAGCACCAGCACCTTTACTTTCGGCAACACCTTTATTGTTCCAGGCGGAACAACAAAGTATTTAACAGCTGTTGCCGATACAACAGATAGCACGATGGCCGCTGACGATACCGTTTGGCTTATTATTGCCGCTGATACAACCGGCGCTCAGGGCCGCACTTCGCTTTCGTCTATTGCCGTCACATCCCAAACAAGCCGCACTTTAACGGTGAAAAGCGGCACGGTGACGGTTGCCAAAGACAGCGCCTTCGCTGACCGCTCCTCAACCGCTCCAAGCGGCGCGGCAAATGCGGCTGAAGTCAAAATCGGCTCATTTGTCATTGAGGCAGGCAGCGGCGAAGCGGTTGATGTAACCCAAATCGTTTTATACGACGGCGAAGCGGTGTTAGGTTCAACTTGGCAGAATCTCAAGATTAAGCACAACGAAACCCAGATTGGTTCAACCCTCGGCAGTTTAAATTCAACTGCCGGCACCTACACCTTTACCGCGTCTCCGGCGCTTCGCATTACCGCCGGCGCCCAATACCGCGTTGAAGTGTTTGCCGACATTAAGAGCGGCGCCAACATCGGTTTGGTTAGCCCGGTGGTTAAAGTGGATAGTATTACGGCCACTGGCGTTAATACCAGTTCGAGCGCAAGTTGCGGTTCAAGCGCTACACCTTACTGTTACGGTTCAGACCGCGTCAGTTTGCAGGCTGGTTATGTTGCTTCAAACGGCAACTTAACGGTCTTGGTTGACGCTGACGCTCCGGTCGCCCAACAACTCGTGATGGGCGCGACCGAACAGGTTATCGGCAAATTCAAACTTGAAGCGGATAATGTTGAGAATATCAATGTTACCCAATTGGTGATTTCTGACAAGGTGTCGTCCGCCGCAACCGGTACATTTAAGAATGTCAAACTTTATGTCGGTTCAGAGCAACTGGGTGGCACCCTTGCTTCGTTCTCTGTAACAAGCGCGTCATCCACCTATGCTAACGCCATATTTGCGGGTTTGAACTTAACCGTGCCAAAGAACGGCAGTAAAGTGGTTACTGTTAAGGCGGATCTGACTACTTATGACGCCGCGCCCGACATGGTTGCGTCCACGCACACGGTGAACATGCTTTCTCAATACAGCGGCACATCAGAATCAGTTACTGCCACTGGTCTGGCGTCTGGCGCGTCTATCACTGGCGCCTCATTGGATTATGAAGATCCTAAGGGCACTTCCAGAGAAACCACTGGTCGTGTCCCCCATAGCGCCACAGCCAATCGTTTGAGCGTGTACAGAACCAAACTTACTGTTGCTTGGGCGTCTGACACTCCGTCCGGCGCCGCAGTAGGCAGTAGCGCGCAAACCATTACTAAATTCATTGTTTCCAATGCCAGCAATGTGGGCGATTACCCGGCGCACATCACCAGATTGAACCTTACTTTGTCCTCTGGTTTGCCGAGCGCGACAGTTGGTATTTCCAACACCGCGGCAAGAACCTTGAAGATTTACAAGGATAGCATCCTCTCCACCAATCAGGTGGCGACAACCAATTACTGCTCCGGTGTGCTTAGCCCAACCAACTGTCGCTTTATCACCTCCACCATGACCGCATTAAAGGACGCTGACAACAACACAATCAATTCGGTGGAAATCGCTTCCGGCGCTTCAAAGACGTTTATCGCGACTTTGGATACCAGCGACGCGAGAACATCCACTTATGATAAGTTGTCGGTCTATCTTGATTCCGGCGACCTCCTCTGGTCAGACGGTCCTAACTTTGATTCAAGGACATTGGGCGATGCCGCAGGCGAGTATGCGGACGGTTTGCCGTTACCCGGCAAGACATTCAGCTACTAAGTTTTGTAATAGCTTCAAAATTACCAGCCTTGGAGCATGATAAAGATGCTTGCAAGGAAAACAAGGCCCCTGTTTTACACAGGGGTTCTTGTTATTATACGAAATGATTGCTATAATACACACAGAATTATAAAGATAAATTTTCAATTTTCAATTTTTAATTTTTAATGAATTTTTAATTCTTTAATTTTCAAATTTAATTTTTAAACACTATGGTCGACGGCAAATCCGATAATAAATACGACTTAGAAGAACGGCTCGAACAATTCGGAGAAAAGATAATAGAATTAGCAAAGAAAACGCCGAAAAACATCGTTACAATACCCATTTTAAGCCAGCTTGTAAGGTCGGGGACATCAATGGGGGCAAATTATATGGAAGCGAACGGCGCTTCCTCTAAACGCGACTTCGGAAATAAAATCTATATTTGCAAAAAGGAGTCGAAAGAAACAGGTCATTGGCTGCGAATGCTGGCCAAGGCGTGCGAGCTTGTAAAAGACGACTGCCGCAAACTCTGGCAAGAAACTCAGGAATATATCAAGATATTTTCCAAAATCATCAACAGTTTGAAGAAGTAGAACTTGTTTTAAAATTTAAAATTTTAAATTAAATAAAAATTAAAAATTTCAAATTAAAAATTAACAGCAGTAGATGTATGTTCCTCAAACTCATCAACTTCCCCTTGCGTCCCGGCGAGCGGATGGCGGCCATCGTTAGACAGAGTAACGGCAAAATCATCTTTCCTCTTTTAATATCGTTTTTTATATACCTCGCCGCTTTTTTCTTTTTATTTAAGTTCATCTCGTGGGGTAAGTGGGGGTTGGCGCTGTTCGGATTTTTGCTTTTTTTGGGGACTTTCTACGTGTTTTACAAGTTTTATTTTTGGTATTTTAACGCCGTGATTTTGACGAGCCAAAGGATTATTGATATTCATCAAAAAAAATTTTTTGAAAGAATAGTATCCGACATCGCTTATCACCAGATAAAAGATGTGGTTGTAAAAATAAAGGGATTAAGGCAGAGTTTGACGCATTCGGGCAATATCTTACTTGTTTTGGATGGAGGAAGCGACAATTTGGAATTTCGCTACATCAAACATCCCGAAAAAGCCAGAGAATTGATTTTGGAAATCCGCGCCGAGGCGGCAGCAGAAAATCCCCCTTATTCCCCCTTTAATAAAAGGGGAAACGGAGGGGGATTTAATAGAAACGAAAAAATCGGGCAAATTTATGAAGAGATTAAGAATTTGGACGAGGCGACGCTTGAGAGAATTTTGGCCAGACTGCCGGAGGTGATTAGGGAAGAGAGCAAGGATTTGTTCTTCTCTTCACACAAATCAACACAATTATGAACATGAGACAAAGGAAAAAATTAATCAGCGTTTTAATTATTTTCGGTCTCGTGGTTGGAGCGTTTGTCTTATTTAATTCCCTGCGGCGGGAGGCGGCAAAAAGCAGCGATTTGGACAATGAAATTGAGAGATTGCAAAGCGAAATTGATAAGTTGGAGACGAGAAACAGCGCTTTGGTCAGTTTGGGCAAAGAGTTGAGTGATTTAGAATTTTTGGAAGGAGAGGCTAGAATAAAGATGGGGATGAAATTGCCGGGGGAATCAGTGGCGGTTATAAATAGAGGCGCCTCTTCGTTTAAAACAGAAGAACCCGCCTTCGCAGAGCTTCGGCGTGGCGGGTCGGTTTGGGGAAAAGCGGGAAGATGGTGGCAGTACTTTTTTAATAGCACAGACTGACACAGATAGGAACACAGAGGAACACATATATTTGTGTTGATTTGTTTTCTGATTTGTGTAGATTTGTGTGAGAAATATGAAACATATTAAATTACCGTTGATTATTTTGGGGGGCGTTTTGGTTTTCGCGTTCGTATTTTTTGGAGGAGTCAGTATTGCTCTTTATAAATTCAATTCCGAGGCGCGACTTGTTAAAGGGGCGGCTCGTTTGATTCCTTTTCCTGTCGCGAGAATAAACAATCATTTCGTAAAATTTTCGGACTATTGGTTGGATTTAGACACCCTGAGGTATTTTTACGGCAACACAAAAACACCGCCGGGGTGCCGGCGCCTGGCGAAAAACAGATAA
>DYHP01000003.1:0-18056 GCA_020724105.1 Candidatus Methylomirabilis sp.
CTTATTAAAAAGGAAAAGAACTAATTATTGGTGGCAGATTTTATACATTCCCCTTTTAAAACATCACTTTCTCGGCGGTGGAGCGATTTGTAAAAATTTAAAAAATAATTCCTGTTAATTTAATTTTTTTTGTTCGAGGGAGCATTAAGCGACGGTCGTCGCGTAATGCTCCCTCCCAGATTTTATCGCAGCGGAATATTTTTTATCTTCCATATTCTCATATTCCCGCGCCCGATGGTGAACCCCGTTAGAAATGAGATTTCTAATGGGGTGAATCAAAGGTTCTACTACTGTGGTTAAGAATATGAGAATGTTGCCTCATTTTCAGTAGTATCATGGTATCTACCATGATACTGAAAGGAGGGTCGCAAAAACAAGATTTTGGAGTTGTTGAGGGAGAAAAATGAGATTAGTAATAATGACCTGGAGAAAGCGCTGGGGGTTGCGGACTCAACGGCGACAAAATATCTTCAGGAGTTGGAAAACGAGGGCAAGATAGTTCAGAAATTTGAAACCAGCAGAGGCGTGGTTTACGCCTTAAAGTAAAATAAACGGCCACGACGACGTCATGGCCGTTTTCAAAAGAGGCATTTGGGGCGGAAAACCCCATTTTAGTTTGCCCTCATTTTCATTTGACAGGAATAGATGTGTGTGTTAAAATAAATTTCAGTAACTATTTTATATACCTTGTATATACCTTGAATTACGAAACGCAGTTATTGCCTGAGCCCGTTGAAGGCATAACTACATAATTAAGCCAAAATTTTACCCTTTGACAGGGCTCAGGGAATAAAATTTTGGCCATTTCGTAATTCAAAGTTATATAAATGTATGCCAACCATAAGTCAACTTATCAAAAAACCGAGAAGAACGCAAAAGCGCAAATCAAAAGCGCCTGCTTTGCAAGTTGGTTTAAACACTTTAAAGAGGCGTCCGATTGCTTTGGAAAAGGGCAGCCCGTTCAGGCGCGGAGTGTGCGTTAAGGTTACGACCATAACGCCGAAAAAACCTAATTCGGCGTTGCGCAAAATCGCCCGCGTTAAATTGTCAAACGGCATGGAAGTTACCGCCTACATTCCGGGCGTCGGCCACAATTTACAGGAGCACTCAATCGTGATGATTCGCGGCGGCCGCGTTAAGGATTTGCCGGGCGTGCGCTACCACATTGTCCGCGGCGTTTACGACACGCAAGGCGTTGAAGGCCGCAAGAGAGGGAGAAGCGTATACGGAGTCAAGGCGCCATCAGAATAATTTCAGCGTTACCCCGCGTTGTTGCGAGCTCAAGCGAGCAAGCGGCGTAGTTCGGCGATAAAAACACCCATAGAAGCCGAGAAACGCCGCATCACCTCTACGGTGACCTACAACCGATACCTCGCCGAAAATTTATGAGACATAAACGAGTTATAAAAATAAAGATTTTGCCGGATATAAAATACAACAATCTTAGGATTGCCAAATTCATCAATTACATTATGGAAAAGGGCAAAAAGAGCATTGCCCAAAAGATTGTTTACGCCGCTTTGGATTTGGCGGCGGAAAAAAGCGGCAAAAAACAGGTCGAAGTGTTTGAAGAAGCGATAAAAAACGCCACGCCGGCGGTGGAGGTTAAAAGCCGCCGCGTCGGAGGCGCCAATTACCAAGTGCCGATACCCGTGCGGGCGGAGCGCAAGTTCGCTTTAGCGTCGCGCTGGATAATTGAGGCGGCGCGAGGCAGAAAAGGCGCGCCGATGCATAAGGCCTTGGCTGAAGAGTTGACGCTTGCCGCCAAAAACGAAGGTTCGGCCATTAAAAAGAGAGCCGATGTCCAAAGAATGGCAGAGGCCAACCGAGCATTCGCGCATTTTGCGAGATAAAGATATTATGCAAATCTACAAATCTTATGCCAACTTTCGAATTGCGAATATTTGCAATTTGCAGATTGGCAGAGAATTCGCGGATTAGCATAATCACTTATGCCACGAGAGTATAGTTTAGAAAAAACCAGAAATTTTGGCACCATCGCCCACATTGACGCCGGCAAAACGACCGTAAGCGAGGCGTTTTTGTATATTACCGGCCGCAAGCACAAAATCGGTCTTGTCCACGAAGGCGAAGCGACAATGGACTGGATGGAACAGGAGCGCGAAAGAGGCATCACCATCACTGCCGCGGCAACCACTTGTATTTGGAAAAATCACCGGCTTAATCTTATTGACACTCCGGGTCACATTGATTTTACCGTTGAAGTCCAGCGCTCTTTGAGGGTGCTTGACGGCGCAGTGGTGATTTTTGACGGCAAAATGGGCGTTGAGCCGCAATCGGAAACCGTTTGGAAGCAAGCCGACAAATTCGAGGTGCCGAGAATGTGTTTTATCAATAAAATCAACCAGACCGGCGGCGATTTTTACAAAAGTCTGGCTTCGATAAGGGAGCGTTTGAGTAAAAATTCTTATCCCATCCAACTCCCCATCGGTTTTGAGAAAGAAATAAGAGGCGTTATCGATTTGGTCAAAATGAAAGCCCTTACATATAAAGAATACACGGACAAGGCCTTGATTGAAGAGGAAATACCTGTAGATTTGCTTGATAAAGCGAAACAATACCGGCTGGAATTAATAGAAAAAGTCGTGGAATCGGACGACAAATTGACGGAAAAATTTTTAAACGGCGAAGATTTGACGGAAGACGAAATCAAATACGCCGTCAGAAAAAGCGCCGTCAGCGGAAAATTTTTTCCGGTTTTGGGAGGCGACGGAAGAGGCGTGATAGTTGAAACCCCACTTGACGCCATTGTAAATTATCTGCCTTCCCCGCTTGACAAACCATTGACGCCGGGAATCCACCCCAAGACAAAAGAGGAATTAACCAGAAAACCGGACGATAACGAGCCCTTTGCCGCTTTGGCTTTTAAAATCGCTTCTGACCCCTTTGTCGGCAAATTGTGTTTTTTCAGGGTTTATTCGGGAACCTTAAGAGCCGGTTCTTACGTTTACAATTCAACCGTCGGCGAGCAGGAGCGCGTCGGCAGAATCGTCAGGTTGCACGCCAATCATCGTGAAGAGGTTGACGAGGTTTTTGCCGGCGACATCGCCGCCGCCGTGGGTCTTAAAGAAACTTTTACCGGACATACGCTTTGCGACCCGTCCCATCCGATAATTTTGGAATCCATTACTTTCCCCGACCCGGTTATTTCAGTCGCCATTGAACCGAAAACAAAAGCTGACCAGGAAAAAATGGGCATCGCTTTGTCGCGCCTGGCTGAAGAAGACCCGACTTTCCGCATTAGGACCGACGAAGAAACATTGCAAACCATTATCGCCGGCATGGGCGAACTTCACCTTGAAATCATTGTTGACAGAATGAAAAGGGAATTCAGCGTTGAGGCGAATATCGGCAAGCCGCAGGTGGCTTACAAAGAAACAATCAAAGCCGTTGCCGAGGCCGAAGGCAAATATATCCGGCAGAGCGGCGGCAGGGGGCAATACGGCCATTGCTGGTTGCGCGTTGAGCCGAAAGAAAAAGGCGCGGGCGTTGAATTTTTGGACAAAATCAAGGGCGGCATTATTCCGCAGGAATACATTCCGGCTATCGGCAAGGGTGTTAAAGAAGCGGCGGACAAGGGCGTTTTGGCGGGTTATCCGATTACCGATATTCAAGTCATTGTTTACGACGGCTCGTTCCATGAGGTTGATTCTTCAGAAATAGCTTTTAAAATCGCCGGTTCCATGGCTTTTCAGGAAGCGGTGAGAAGAGCGAAACCGGTTTTGCTTGAGCCGATAATGAAAGTGGAGGTAATGACGCCGGAACAGAACATGGGCGAGGTCATCGGCAATTTGAATTCAAAAAGAGGCCATATTGAAGAAATGAAAGACAGGGAAAGCACAAAAATCATTAAAGCATTGGTGCCGCTCGCCGAAATGTTCGGTTATGCCACTGATTTGCGCAGCATGACCCAAGGCCGCGCTTGTTATAATATGGAATTCAGCCATTATGCCGAAATTCCGCGCAATGTGGCGCAGGAGATTATTGAGGGAAAGAGGATATAATTGTTATGCAAATCAACAAATCTTATGCCAATTTTCGAATTGCAAATATTCGCAATTTGTAGATTGGCATAGAATTCGCAGATTGGCATAATCTACATTATGTTAGACAAACTATTTGATATTTTTAAAAAATCCGGCGAGAGCAAAATAATTGTGATCGACAGGCAAACAGGAGAATTTTACGTATTAAGCAAGTGGGAAGAATACGAGAAGACGCTGGCAAATAAAGTCCCTGTTAATCCATCGACGCCCCAAAGCCCCGTTAAGATAGCGGTTAATAACGCCGAAGAGAATATGTCCGGTATATCTGACGAGGAAAGGTTTTTTATGGAGGGTTAATGTTGGCACTTGAGGGTATTGACAATAATTTCGATTTTGTGGTATTATATAATCAACCATAAATTTATTAATAAATCGCCATTTTATGCCACAACTACGCCAATTTACGTCACATTCTTTGGCGTCAAATAGCGTTGTGATGGCGTCTGATGGCTTCTAAAACATATGGCAGGAAAATTTGAAAGAACAAAACCACATATTAATGTGGGCACAATCGGTCACGTTGACCATGGTAAAACCACCCTCACGGCGGCTATACTAAAAGTTTTGCGCGCGAAAGGCTTTGCGGCGCAAGACAAATCGGTCGATCAAATTGACGCGGCTCCGGAAGAAAAAGCGCGCGGCATTACCATTGCCACGGCTCATGTGGAATACGAGTCTGCAAAAAGGCACTATGCCCACGTTGATTGTCCGGGTCATGCCGATTACATTAAAAACATGATTACCGGCGCGGCGCAGATGGACGGCGCGATTTTGGTTGTGTCGGCGGCCGACGGTCCGATGCCTCAAACCAGAGAACACATTTTGCTCGCCCGCCAGGTCGGCGTGCCTTACATTGTCGTTTTTTTGAATAAAGTCGACCAGGTTTCAGACCCGGAACTTGTTGATTTGGTGGAAGAAGAGGTTAGGGACTTGCTTAAAAAATACGAATTTCCGGGCGATAAAACCCCGATTATCCGCGGTTCGGCCTTAAAGTCGCTTGAAAATCCGAACGACGAAGCAAACGCCAAGCCGATTCTGGATTTGATTGAGGCGCTTGATTCGTATATTCCCGAACCGGTTCGTGAAATCGACAAACCGTTCTTGATGCCCATTGAAGACGTCTTCTCGATTGAGGGCCGCGGCACGGTGGTTACCGGCCGCATTGAAAGAGGCATTGTTCATCTCAACGATGAAGTTGAAATTGTCGGTTTAGGTGAAACCAAAAAGACGGTTGTAACGGGCATTGAAATGTTTAATAAATCGCTTGACGAAGGTCGCGCCGGCGATAACGCGGGTGTTTTGCTTCGCGGCACCAGAAAAGAAGAAGTTGAGCGCGGCATGGTCATTACCAAGCCGGGTTCAATCACTCCTCATACCGAATTCGAAGGCGAAGTTTATTGTTTGACCAAAGAAGAGGGCGGCAGGCATAAGCCGTTTTTCAAGGGTTACAAGCCGCAATTCTACATCAGAACCACTGATGTTACCGGCGAAGTTGAATTGCCTGCGGGAGTTGAAATGGTTATGCCCGGCGACACCACCAATCCTAAGATAAAATTAATTGCGCCGGTTGCTTTGGAAGAAAAGCAGAGATTTGCCATTCGCGAAGGCGGTAAAACCGTCGGCGCCGGCGTGGTAACCAAGATCATTAAATAAAGTCGCCAATTCACGCCATCACAACGCCACAAAACGCCAGATTTTTTATAGCGTAAATTGGCGTAGTTATGGCGTTTAATGGCTTCTAATATTAACAATTTAAAATGGCAATCAAAGCGACAGAAAAAGTTAAAAAGGATGCAAAAACAGAGAGCGCTCCCGAAGAGAGGCAGCGTGTCCGTATTCGTTTGCGCGCCTTTGACCATAAAATTATCGACCAGGCCGCTAAGTCAATTATTGAATCGCTTGTTCGCATTGGCGCTGTGGTTTGCGGCCCGATTCCCTTGCCTACGGAAAAAAGAAAATACACCGTTAATCGCTCAACGTTTGTTCATAAAGACAGCCGCGAACAATACGAAATGAGAATTCACAAACGTTTGATTGACATTTTTGACCCCTCGGAAAAGACGATTGATTCTTTAACCAATCTGAACCTGCCGGCAGGAGTGGATATTGAGATTAAAATGTAAAAGTCGCGATTTGGACGGTGAAGAAAGACCCTTATTAAATTTATTCAGTGTCTTTCCGCGTGTCATCTCTATGGTGACCTACGCCGAGCGACGCCGTAAATTAAAGGGAAACCTTCGCCTTGATCCATTTGAATAATTAGGAGGTATTGCATTAAAAATTTAGAATCAAAAAGCCTTACATTTTTTTAAAAATTAAAAGGCTATCCATTCGGGTTTTATCTTTCGGTATAACTTAAGTGGATAGTTTTTTGATACTATGAAATTCCTCTTAGGTAAAAAATTGGAAATGTCGCAGAGGTTCAAGGAAGACGGAACCGCGATTCCTGTTACTTTGGTTAAAGTTGAACCGTGTTTTGTGGTACGGACAAAGTCCGCAAAAGACGACGGCTACAGCGCTGTCCAAATCGGCGGCTGCGCCAGCGCGAAAAAAATCTCCAAACCAAAAGCCGGGCAACTGAAAGATTTGCCGACCTTAAAACAATTAAGAGAATTCAGAACAAGCGAAGACGAGGCAGCGAAGTTTAAAAAGGGCGACAAGATTGAAGCCAGCATTTTCGCGCCGGGCGAAAAGGTTGACATCATCGGTTTTTCAAAAGGAAAGGGTTTTGCCGGCGTGGTCAAGCGCCACCATTTTCACGGCAGCCCCGCGTCGCATGGCCACAAAGACCAGTTAAGAATGCCGGGTTCAATCGGTTCAAAAAGGCAAGGTCCGGTTGAGAAAGGCAAAAAAATGGCCGGTCGCATGGGGGGAGAAAGAGTGACGGTGAAAAATCTTGAAATCATTGAAGTAAATGCGGAGAATAATTTATTGGCAATCAAGGGCGCGATTCCGGGCGCGCGGAATGGCTTAGTATTGATAAAACAAGTATGATGGTTACTGTTTACAATCAAAAGGGCGAAGTGGCGGGAAAGATGAATCTCGATCCTAAAATTTTTGACGTTCCTGTCAATCCAGCGGTGGTTCATCAGGCGGCCGTTGCCATTATGGCAAATCGCCGTTTGCCCTGGGCGCACACCAAAACAAGAGGAGACGTGCGCGGCGGCGGCAGAAAACCGTGGCGGCAAAAAGGCACGGGAAGGGCGAGACACGGCTCCATTCGCTCCCCGATTTGGATAGGGGGCGGCGTCACCTTCGGTCCCAGGAGCGAGCGCAACTACAAGCAAAAGCTCAATAAAAAAATGAAAAGTAAAGCAATCTGTATGTCTTTGACCGATAAGGCGAAGGAAAAGAAACTTGTAATTGTTGACGACTTGCAGCTTAAAAGCATTAAGACCAAAGAGTTTTTAAAGATTGTGAAAAGTTTGCCGATAGAAACCAAGGCAATCTTTATCCTGCCGGGGAAAAACGAAGTTTTGAGTAAGTCGGCAAGAAACATCCCCGGCGTGGACGTGAAGAGGGTGGGCGATTTGAATCTTTTGGACGTGCTCGGCGCAAAATTTTTGGTTTTAACAAAAGAATCAGTTAAAAAATTAGAGGAGAAATATGTCGTTACTAAATAAAATTAGATTCTGGCAAAGACCCACAAAAGACGAATCAAAAAAGAAAGCAAAAGAAAAGGTCGCGTCCGCGGCGAAACCAACTCCAAAAAAAGCGGAAATCAAAGAGGAGATTAAAATTTTAAAAACCAAGGCGAAATCAGGTTACGCCAATAAAATTTTATTGCGCCCGCTTGTTACCGAAAAGTCGGCGACTTTGGGGGTTTTTAGAAAATATACTTTTGAAATTGCGCCGCAAGCAAACAAAACAGAAGTGACGAGAGCGATTTACGATTTATATGGCGAAAAACCGATTGCGGTAAATATATTGAAAATCAGCGGCAAAAAGGTGAGATACGGCAGAATTTTAGGTCAAAGAAAAAATTGGAAAAAAGCCGTTGTTACTTTTGCGCCAGGCGTAAAATTGGAGTTATACGAAGGCGTGTAAGCCGCCAATTTACGCCATAACTACGCCAATTCACGCCATTCAATTTTTGGGGGGCTGAAACCTCGATAGATTGGCGTAAAATAGCGTTGCCCGCCCTGTATCAAGCCGGGGTAAAATGAAACGATTTGGCGCAATGAAAGCCGATTTGCCCGCCGAAGCTTTAGCGGAGGCGGGAGGCGAGTCCCGAGAGAAAACCATTATAAGGTGTGGGCTCCTCGTCGGGCTTTGATACTGGGGTGATGGCGTTATGTGGCTTCTAATTTTATGGGAATAAGGATTTACAAACCAACAACCGCAGGCAGACGTCTCACAACAGTAGACGACTTTTCCGATATTACAAAAAAGGAGCCGGAGAAATCTTTGATAATCATTAAAAAAGGCAAGGGCGGACGCAACGCGCAAGGAAAAATTACCGTTCGCCATCGCGGCGGAGGCGTTAAAAGATACATCAGAATTATTGATTGGCGACAGAGGAATTATAATAAACCCGCAACCGTCCAGTCGGTAGAGTATGACCCGAGCAGAGGCGCAAGAATCATTTTGATTAAATATGAAACCGGCGAGAAATCATATATTGTCGCCCCAATGGGCATTAAAGTCGGAGACGAAATAATGTCGTCGCTTAATAAAATCGAAATTAAAATCGGCAATCGAATGCCATTAAAATACATTCCGTTGGGTTCGATGGTTCACAATGTGGAATTGCAACCCGGTCAAGGAGCAAAAATAATTAGAGGCGCCGGCTGCGGAGCGCAGATTTTGGCCTTTAAAGACGGTTACGCGCATTTAAAATTCCCTTCCGGAGAGATAAGAAAAGTTAGGGATGATTGCAGCGCGACAGTGGGAGTGGTAAGCAATCCCGAGCATGGCTTGATCAGGATAGGCAAGGCGGGACGCAAGAGGCTTATGGGCTGGCGTCCCGAAGTTCGCGGCAAAGCAATGAATCCAGTGGATCACCCGCACGGCGGCGGTGAAGGTCATTGCCCAATAGGTTTAAAGGGGCCCAAAACGCCGTGGGGCAAACCGGCGCTGGGAGTAAAGACAAGAAATAAACATAAGTATAGTACTAAATTTATAATTAAACGGAGGAAATAGAGAGTTAAAAATCTAAAGCACGAATTTCAAATTTGAAAATTTTAACGAAGTAAAATTTTGTATATGTCCCGAAGTTTGAAAAAAGGACCTCACATAGACGAAAGATTGCTAAAAAAAATCTCCAAATTCAAGACAGGAGACAAGACTATTGTTAAAACATGGTCAAGGCAAGCGGTTATCACGCCAGAAATGGTGGGTTTTACGGTCGGCGTTTACAATGGGAAAACGCATATCCCCGTTCATATTATTGAAAATATGGTTGGTCACCGATTGGGCGAATTTTCTCACACGAGAAAATTTGCGCGTCACGGCGGCAGGATGCAAAGGGAATTGGAGGCGGCGCAAGCGATAAAGGAGGACACTTCGGCCGCGCCGGCAGTAAAACCGGTTAGCGCTATCAGTAAGTAATTTTTATAAATCTTATCAGACCTATCAGTCCTATTAGTCTTATGGAAATTTTAGCAAAAGCAAAATACATCAGAATGTCGCCCCGAAAAGTGAGGCTTGTTATTGATTTGGTGCGCGGCGCGGCGGTTGATAAAGCCTTAAATCAATTGCAATTTTTAAGAAAAGACGCCGCGAAACCGGTAAAGAAATTGGTTGAGTCGGCAATCGCCAACGCCGTAAATAATTTTAAATTGAAAAGAGAAAATTTATATATTAAAAAAATAATTTGCGACGGAGGCCCGTCGTTGAAAAGATGGCGTCCGAGGGCTCGGGGCCGCGCGGCGCCGATTCTCAAAAGAACAGGCCATATCACAATAGTATTGGACGAAAGAACATAGAAAATGAGAAACACAAGAACTAAAGAAAAAAATGTTTTTAGTTCTTCAGTTCTTAGGTTCTTTTGTTAAAAAGTGTGGGTCAAAAGGTCCATCCAAAAGTATTCCGCATCGGCGTAATAAAAAACTGGGATTCAAAATGGTTCGCCAGATTCAAGAATAAGGAGTATCAAAAACGACTTAAGGAAGACGCGAAGATTCGCGAGATGATTGAAAGTTTATGCAAGACGGCCGGCGTGGATAAAATAGAAATCGAAAGGAATGTTGACAGCATAACCGTCATTGTTCAAGTTGCCAAGCCGGGCATGATTATCGGTCGCGGCGGCGCCGCAATCGAAGAATTGAGAAAAAAAATCATTAAGGCGATGTGGCTGAGCAGAAAAATTAATTTCAATTTGAATATTATTGAAGTGGGCAAAGCGTCGCTTTCCGCAAAAATCATGGCGGACAATATGATAATTGATTTGGAAAAACGCATGCCCTTTCGCCGCGTTTTGAAGCAGGCGCTTGAACGCGTTGAAAAAGCCGGCGCCAAAGGAGCGAAAGTGTCAGTCAGCGGGAGATTGAACGGCGCGGAAATCGCGAGGCAGGAGAAATTGTCGTGGGGCTCCATTCCTCTGCACAATTTAAGGGCCGACATTGATTACGCCTGCGGTGTCGCGCGCACCATTTACGGCACCATAGGCGTTAAAGTATGGATTTACAAAGGCGAGGTATTTGAGAAATCGCCAAAAGACGCCACAACTACGCCAAAAAACACCAGAATTTAGCGTTAAGGGATGATGGCGTTAAGTGGCTTCTTATAAGTATGCTGTTACCAAAGAAAGTAAAATATAGAAAATGGCAAAAGGGTCGCGGGAGAAACGTGCGGCTTGCTTCCGATAAAACCGAATTAAATTACGGGACATTCGGCCTTAAAGCCACGACAGCGGCTTGGGTTACCGCCAGACAAATCGAATCGGCGCGCCGCACCATTACCCACAGCCTTAAAAGGGGCGGCAAACTTTGGATTAGAATATTTCCCGACAAACCCATAACCACAAAAGGAGAAGTTCGCATGGGTGGAGGCAAGGGGGCGGTTGACCATTATGTTGCCGTAGTCAGGGCCGGCACGATTATGTTTGAATTGGACGGCGTTGACGAAGCGACCGCCAAAAAATCGTTCGGTTTGGCCGCTTACAAGTTGCCTTTAAGAAGCAGAATAGTTATGAAATAAAATTCAGCGTTATTCTGCGTTGTCACGAGCGTAGCGAGTGAGCGGCGTAGTTCGGCGATGAAACGTTTCATAGAAGCCGAAAAATGCCGTGGTTTGACTTAAAGTCGGACCCTATGCCGAATGACGCCGTTGATTATGATTAAAGAATTAAAAACAAAATCCAAAGAAGAACTTAAAGAAATCTTAAAGGAAACGCAAGAGAAATTGCGCGACGCTCGCTTTAAAGTTACACAAAAACAGTTGAAAAACGTAAGAGATATCAGAGAACTAAAAAAGACAATTGCTCGTATCTTTACACTATTTAATCAAAAATAATCATTATGGCAAAAATAGATAGACGATTTGTGGGCACCGTCATCTCCGATAAAATGCGGAAAACCATTATCGTGAAAGTTGACAGGAAAAAAATGTATCCTAAATACGGAAAATATTTTATTGTCAGCAAAAAATATCACGTCCATTGCGAAGACCAGAATGTTAAAAAAGGGGATAAAGTCATTTTTAAAGAATGCCGACCTCTTTCGAAAACAAAAAGGTGGACATTTCTTCAAAACGAAGAAACAGAGAAACACAGAAACAAAGAAACGCGAGAATAAAATTGTTCTTAAGTTTCTTTGTTCTTAAGTTCTTTTGTTGCGTAAGCATATGATTCAACATAGGACGATGCTGAAGGTGGCGGATAATAGCGGAGCGAAAAAGCTTCAGTGCATTCGTGTTTTGGGCGGCTACAAAAAAAGGTATGCGGCGCTGGGCGATATTGTCACTTGCGCGGTGAAAGAGGCGGAACCTCACGGCTTGGTGAAAACTCATGACGTTGTTCATGCGGTAGTGGTCAGAACCAGAAAAGAAATGAGAAGAAAAGACGGTTCGTATATTCGTTTCAGCGACAACGCGGTCGTTATTATCGACAGGAAATCAAAAGAGCCCAAAGGTTCTCGCATTTTCGGACCGGTTGCCCGCGAGTTAAGAGCCGGCGGATTTGCGAAGATTGTTTCTTTGGCACCGGAAGTTTTATAGCCGCCATTCTACTCATATGAGAATCAAAAAAGGCGACCAAGTTAAAATTCTTGCAGGCAAAGACCGCGGAAAAACGGGCAATGTTTTGCGTGTCATACCTGATGAGGAACGGGTCGTTGTTGAAAACATAAATGTTCACAAAAAGCACACAGGACCGAGGCGTTCAGGCGAAAAAGGCCAGATTATTCAAGCGCCCGCGCCGATTCATATTTCCAATATAGCCTTAATCTGCACCAAGTGCGGCAAACCGACCAGGGTTGGCTTCAGGTTTGAGGAAACCAAAAAGGTCAGGTATTGCAAAAAATGTGGGAAGGTGATTTAATTAGTCCAATCGGCCGGACCTATTGGACTTATTGGACCTATCGGACTTATGACTCTAAAAGAAAAGTACAAAAAAGAAGTTGCGCCCGCGATAATGAAAGAGGGCGGCCATAAAAATATAATGGCTGTTCCCAAACTTGAAAAGGTGGTTCTTAACGCGGGTTTGAGCAAGGCCTTAAAAGACCCTAAATATTTTGATATTATTGAGAATACCTTATCCAGAATAACAGGGCAAAAACCAATAAAGACCAAGGCGAAAAAATCCATCTCCAATTTTAAAATCAGAAAAGATTTGGTGGTTGGCATGAAAGTAACCTTGCGCGGGAAACGAATGTATGATTTTGTCGAAAAGTTGATTAACGTGACTCTCGCAAGAATCCGCGATTTCAGAGGCTTGTCTCCCAGGGCCGTTGACTCGAACGGCAATCTGAACATTGGTTTTAAGGAACACATCGCTTTTCCCGAGATAAGGCCCGACGAAATAGAAAAAATTCACGGTCTTGAAGTAAGCGTTGTCACGACCTCAAAGAATCGCGAACAAGGGTTAAAGTTTTTAAAATTGTTAGGATTCCCGTTTATAGAAGCAGAAAAACGCGGATAGTAACGCAGAACAACGCGGAAAAATATTTTTGATTTTTTATTTTTTGTTTTTAATTTTGAGCGACAGCGAATATGGCCACGGAATCACAAATAGCGAAATCGAAAAGAAAGTTGAAATACTCCACGAGAAAAGTGAGGCGCTGTTGGCGTTGCGGAAGGCCGAGGGGCTATATGAAAGATTTTGATTTGTGCAGAATTTGTTTTAGAGAATTGGCTAATAAAGGCGAAATACCGGGCATTAAAAAATCATCCTGGTAAAAGCGTCTTGTGGCTTCTATATAATATGTTAACTGATCCAATTTCAGACATGCTAACAAGAATAAGGAACGCGCTTATGGCGGGGAAGCCGGAGGTGGTTTTTCCGTCTTCAAAAATCAAACTGGCCATTGTTGAGATTTTGAAAAAAGAGAATTACATCTCCGATTTTACAAGCCAGGATAGAGAAATAAAGGTGGTTTTAAAATACGCAAATAAAAAACCGGCGATAAGCGAAATTAAGCGAATCAGCACGCCGGGGAGAAGAGTTTATTCTCACATAAAAGACGTTCAAAAAATTTCCGGCAAAAATAAAATTGTCATACTCTCCACGCCTTTGGGTGTTATAACAAATAAAGAAGCCAAGAAAAAAAACGTGGGAGGAGAGGTGTTGTGCGAGATATATTAAGACTGCAAGATATGTCAAGGATTGGCAAAAAACCCATCGCCATTCCGCAAGGAGTGAAGGTGAGTTTGGAAAAAAATAAAATCAAGGCGGTTGGTCCAAAGGGCGAACTGGAGATTGATATTCCCGCAAATGTTGAAATAGAGACGGACGGGAAGGAAATCACAGTTAACGTGGCGCATCCGGATAAAAAAAACGAAAGAGCGTTATGGGGCACGATTTCAAGGCTCGTTGCCAACATGCTCAAGGGCGTTTGCGAAGGTTATGAAAAGAGTCTGGAATTGGTCGGCATTGGCTTCAAGGTGGCGGTGGCAAAAGACGAAGTGGTGCTTGAAATCGGCTACTCGCACCCCTTAAAGTTCCATTTGCCCAAAGGAATCGCCGCCTCTGTTGAAAAAAATATTTTAACGATAAAGGGCATTGACAAAGCGTTGGTCGGAAATGTTGCGGCGGCAATCAGGGCCTTAAGAAAACCGGAGCCCTATAAAGGCAAAGGGATTAAATATGTGGGCGAAGTAATCAGGAGAAAGGCGGGCAAGGCAGCGAAAACCACCACAGCATAATCAGTCCTATCAGTCCTATTGGACCTATTGGATTCATTAGACCTATTAGACCTATGAAAAATGCGCAAAAAATTAAACAATCAATAAGGTTAAGACGCGTCAGGCGCGCCAGAGCCAGAATTTTCGGCACAAAAGAAAGGCCGAGGCTCGTAATTTATAAAAGTCTAAAGCATCTCTATGCCCAGGCAATCAATGACGAAAAAGGCGTGACGCTTGTTGCGGCATCCGACTTTGATTTAAAGACATCTCGCAAGGGGGGGAACAGAACTCCTTCCGGAGTTTCACTACTTCCCAAGAGCAGGACGCCAGCTGAGATGGCTAAAAAAATTGGCGGTTTGGTGGCAAAAAAACTTCAAGAAAAAAAGATTAACAAAGTCATTTTTGACAGGCGCGGTTATAAATACCACGGCATTATAAAAACTTTTGCCGACGCAGTAAGGGAAGGCGGGATTAAGTTTTAAATTAATCAATTCAATCAGTCCCATTGGACTTATCGGACTTATGAAAGACGAACGACAGTTAAAAAAAGGAGAAATAAGGCGGGAGGAGGAATTTGAGCAGCGAATTTTGGATTTAGCCAGAGTCACTCGCGTTACGAAGGGCGGCAAGCATATGCGTTTTCGCGCCTTTGTTTTGCTGGGCGATAAAAAAGGCAAGGTGGGTTGGGGCTTGGCAAAAGGCGCGGACGTCTCAATTGCTGTTAATAAGGCGGTCAGAAGCGCCAAGAAACATTTAATCAAGGTGCCGCTCGTCAATGAAACCATACCGAAGGAAGTGCGGCAAAAGTTTTGCGCGGCCAAAATTTTAATCAAACCGGCTCCGCAAGGAACCGGCATTAAGGCAGGCGGCGCAATCAGGGCTGTTTTTGAACTGGCGGGCGTGCCCAACGTGGTTGGCAAAATTTTGGGTTCAAATAATAAAATTAATAATGCTATGGCGGTATTTGAGGCGATAGAGAAATTATAGACAAATTATCCGAATTTACGAATATTTTTTCCGAATCTACAAATTTGATATTTATGTAGTCGGCCTCGATGAAATTAAAGGAAATCATTCGTAAATTCGTCCATTTAATTTGTACATTCGGATAATTTTAACCCTATGAGTTTAACACTTCACACAATAAAACCTGCGCTCGGTTCAAAACACAGAAAAAAAGTACTGGGTCGCGGCAACGCTTCGGGCCACGGAACCTATTCCACCAAAGGGCAAAAGGGGCAGCGGGCTCGCTCGGGCGGCAGAAAGGGATTAAAACAAAAAGGTTTCCGGTCCATGATTTTAAGTTTTCCCAAAATGCGCGGTTTTAAAAGCCGGCAAGCCAAGGTTGCGGAGTTGAATTTGGACGATTTAAATTCATCGTCTCTGAATTTAATAACGCCGAAAACGCTTTTTAAAGCCGGCTTAATTGAAAATGTCGGCCGAGGTGTTAAAATATTGAGCGGGGGCGACATTAAGCGAGCGGTAGTCGTTGAAGGATGTAAGGTTTCGGAGAGCGCGAGAGAGAAGATAGTAAAAGCAGGCGGTCAGGTCGCCAAAAAAACGCCATAACTACGCCACTAAAACGCTAAAATTTGGCGTAAAATAGCGTTGTGATAGCGTATTTGTTCGGCTTCGTCCCGACTTAAAGTCGGGACGAAGCCGAACAAAGTGGCTTCTATTGTTTATGTTTATTGGCAAAATTCGTCAGATTTGGAAAATTACCGATTTAAGGAACAGCATTCTCTTTGTGCTGGCCATGCTTCTTATTTTTCGTTTGACCGCCCATATCCCCATCCCCGGCGTTGATGTGGTAAGTTTGCGGAATTTTTTCAGGTCAAATCAGGTTCTGGGGTTGATGAACATTTTTACCGGTGGAACAATGGAGAATTTTTCCGTCGTCGCTCTGGGCGTGGCGCCCTACATCACCGCTTCCATTATTTTCCAATTATTGGTGATGATTGTGCCGAGTTTGGAGGCGCTTTCCAAAGAGGGCGAGTACGGCAGGCAGAAAATCAACCAGTACACCCGGCTTTTAACCGTGCCTTTGGCATTGCTTCAGAGTTACGGCATGATAACTATCTTGCGCCAATCGTCCAGAACTATAATTCCCGAAATGTCTCTTTTTGAGACAGCGCTGACCATGCTCATTATGACCGCCGGGACAATTTTTTTGATGTGGCTGGGCGAGTTAATTTCCGAAAAGAAAGTCGGCAACGGCATTTCCATTTTGATTTTTGCCGGCATTGTTTCAAGTTTGCCCACAAGTATTACTCAGGCGTTTTTGTCGTTTGACCGGGCCCAGGTTATCAACTGGCTTGTTTACGCGCTGTTGGCTGTTATCGTCATCGCCGGCGTCGTTGTTGTGACCGAAGGCCAGCGCAACATCCCCGTGACTTACGCGAAAAGAGTCCGCGGCATGAGAATGTACGGCGGCACAACCACGCATTTGCCGATAAGGGTTAATATGGCGGGGGTTATTCCGATAATTTTTGCCATCTCCATCATTCTTTTTCCGCCGATGATTTCCCAGTTTTTTATCGGCGCCAAAACCGCTTTTATCGCCGTGGCGGCGCAGGGAATTATAAACCTCTTTCAAAATCAATTATTTTACGGCGTCGTGTATTTTGGCATGGTGGTTTTCTTTACTTATTTTTACACGGCGGTTATTTTCCATCCTGACCAAATTGCCGAAAATTTGCAGAAAAACGGCGGGTTTGTCCCCGGCATCAGGCCGGGCAGGCCAACGGCGGAATACTTGCAGCATACGACCACCAGAGTCATTTTTGTCGGCGCCTTGTTTTTGGGCGCAATCGCCATTTTGCCGCTGCTGGTTCAAGAATTTTTAGGCACCGAAGCGCTCGTTATCGGCGGCACGAGTTTGTTAATCGTTGTTTCCGTGGTTCTTGAAACAATGAAACAAATCCAGTCGCAATTGACGATGAGAGAATACGAAGGACTTTAAAAATTTTTGCTAAATCAAAAATTTTTAAAGCTAATTTGCTGGTATGATAATAGATAAAGGCAAGAAATCATCCCCAAAGATTGTGATTTTGGGTCCGCCGGGGTCGGGCAAGGGAACGCACTCCAAAAATCTGTCAAAAAGTTTAAGAATTCCTGTTTACGGCGCGGGCGACCTGTTGCGCCAAGCGGCCAAAAAGGACCGAAAAATTAAGCGAATTCTTGAATCGGGAAAACTGGTTCCCGCCAAGACGATTGACAACTTGATTAAAAAGAAAGTGAAGGCGGAGAAGGGCGGGGTGATTATTGAAGGTTATCCGAGGGAGATGGATGGTTTAAGGCTTTTAAAGAAATATTTTGAGCCGGACATCGTGATTTTTTTAAACATATCCGGGCGTGAAATAATGCGGAGATTGGGAGGTCGGCAGGTTTGCGGCAAATGCGGCGAGGTGTATCATTTAATTTATAAAAAAACTCGACGCAAAGGAATTTGCGGCAAGTGCGGCGGAAAATTTATAAAACGGCACGACGAAACGCCTCGAGCAATCAAAGGACGAATTTCTATTTTCCAAAAAGAAACCGTCTCCGTCATCAAATGGTATAAAAAACAAGGACTGGTTCTGGAAATAGACGGGAATGGTCGGTCTATCAAGGAAGTTTCGGAGGAGACGATTAGGAAGGTAAAAAAGAAATTGGAAAAATAATTATAAACTCCGAGGAGTCGGACTCCCTTGGTGAGTCCGACTCCTC
>DYHP01000003.1:18066-31128 GCA_020724105.1 Candidatus Methylomirabilis sp.
CGTCTCGCGGGGCATCTTATCAGATGCTGGTCAAAGATGCCCAGCATCCCCAGAAACCGGAGTTTACGCGTAAGTCCTAAAACTTATGAAATTCGCAATTATTATCTACGGTCCCCCGGGTTCGGGCAAGGGCACGCAGGCGGAAAAAATCGCCGAAAAATTTAATCTGATTCATTTTGACACGGGAAAAATGATAGAAAAAACGGTTCACGACCCAAAAAACGCAAACGACCCGATAGTTCAAAGAGAAAAAAAATTGTTTGATTCGGGAATTCTTTGCACGCCGTCATGGGTATTGAGTTTGGTGGTGGAAAACATAAAAAAGATTTGCGATAAAGATACCGGGTTAGTTTTTTCCGGTTCGCCGCGGACAATGTACGAGGCCGAAGGCGATAAAAAGGAAAACATTCCCGGCGTTATTGAGACACTGGAAGATTGTTACGGCAAAGAAAATCTCGTTTTTTTGCGGTTAAACGTTTCGCGGGAAACAGCGATTTACAGAAATACGCATCGCCGTGTTTGCGAGAGTTGCCGTTTTATTTTGCAGTATTCTCCGGAAAACGAAAAACTTGACAAGTGCCCGCAGTGCGGCGGAAAATTGGTAAGGCGGTCGTTAGACACCTCCGAGGTGATGAGCGTGCGGCTTGAAGAATATAAACACCGAACCAAACCGATTTTTGATTTTGTGGAAGCGAGAGGATATGAACTTGTTGATATAAATGGCGAGGACGAACCCGAAGCGGTATCGGCGGAAATTTTTGGAAAATTAAGTGGTTTTTTGAGTTTTTGATTTGAAGATGCTCTGTATTTTCGGAAACCCCCCTCATTCCCCCCTTAAAAAGGGGGAGGAACAGAGGGGGATTTATTTTATCCACAGCGCCGAGACGCATTGTTTGATTCTAGTCGTTTTTTGTGGTATAATATGAAATATGAATCGCCACATAACGCCACAACTACGTCAATTTACGCTAGAATTTTGGCATCGAATGGCGTTGTGATGGCGTAAAATGGCTTCTATGTATACAGAAGAAATGGACAAAGCGCGAAAATTGGCAGGCGCACTGCTTATAATTTTAGGTTTAACCGTCTTAATTTTGGGACTTTTTTATATCAAAAGAAATATCAATTTAGCCACGGCTTTTAAAAAAAATGCCGCGCGAAGTCAAAAGCAATTGGAATCGGTTCTTGCCTTGCAGTCCAAAGATACGGATAATGACGGTTTGTCCGATTACGAGGAATTATATCTTTACGGCACCAGCCTTTATTTGGGAGACACGGATTCAGACGGATTTACCGACAAAAACGAAATTGCAAGCAACGAAGACCCGAATTGTCCGAGGGGCGAGAATTGTCTTAATGGCGGCTCGCTCGCTTCCCCGTACAGCGAGGATCAGCAAATAAAACCGACCATACCCGAGGAGCCGCCGCAAGAATTAATTACAAATCCGCTGGAAAATTTATCGGCTCCCAAACTGCGTTCAATGCTCAAAGACGCCGGGTTTGAAGAAAGCGTTTTAAATCAAATAAGCGATGAAGAATTAGAGAAATTGTATCAGGAGTCGTTGAAGGAATTACAGCAGCAATAAAATCAATAATTTATTATGTTTTTTGGTCCGCGATTCAATTTAGTCCGCAAGATTGTCATGGTTTTAATGTTGGTGTTTTTTGTTTCAACATTTATTTTTATCGTCATTCCGCCAAAAACGGCGCGCGCCCAGATAACGATTGTTGCGGACCTCCCGCAAGAAAAAAACAGTATTTTAGACACAATAATGACAAGCCTCAAAGGCGTTTTGCTCCAGGCGGTTTTTAATATATTGAATTACATCGGGCAAAAATTGGCGCGCGACGCGGCAGTCTGGATTGCTTCCGGCGGCAAGGGACAAGGGACGCTTTTTGAATCCCGCAGTTTTGGGGATTATATGAAGGATGTGGCTTTAAACAGCGTTGGCGAGGGCTTGGGGACGCTCGATCAATTGGGATTGCTGGGAGGATTTAGTTTGTGCGACCCGTCATTGACATTGCCTGAAGCGGAGTTTAAAGCCAGTTTGCAAATCAGTTTGATTGAAACTTACGAGCCGCAACCTAAATGTCGTTGGAACGATATCGCGGCCAATTGGGATGAGTTTGCTTCGACGATGAGTTCAACAGAATTGCTTTCCAATTTTACCGAGGGTTTAGTGCCGGGCGAAAGCGGAATCGAGTCAATGATGTCTTTCCAGTTGCTGACGGAAGAAAGGCGCCAAGAGGCGGAAGAACAGGCAAGGTTTGCCCGACTTGAAAATAAGGGCTTTAAGCCGAAGGTTGGCATTTCCGGCCAGATTAAAACACCGTCATCATTAATTGAAGGCCAGTTTAAACAAGCCGTGCTTGACAAACCCCAGCAAACCCAACAGCAACAGGCGCAAGGGTTGTTCACCAATTCCGGTTCTTGGATAACAATGGGCGTTAATATCGGCAAGATGTTTGTAAATACTTTGGCTTCCACTTTGTTTCAACGGATTTCAAGCGGATTGTTCGATACCACGGCTTCTGAGACAGTTTCTTTGGCAAGACCCGAACTTGACACGGGTCCGCCGGGCGGCGGCAGAGAGGCGGCGCAAGCCCTTTTTGCCGACCTTTTAACTCCGCAGATCATTGAAGGCGGCAAGTACAATCCTTTAAACGATTTTGCCACCTGCCCAGAAGAGAGAGGGATGTCAAACTGCATTATGGATATGGGATTTATGCAGGCAATTGAGCAGGCAAACGCCGGGGATCCGACAACAGTTGATGAGGCGATAAAGTCAGGGTTGCTCCATGGCGATTGGCCTTTGATTTCCGACCAAGACCCGTTCAATCAGGAAAACGGATGTTACCGCAGGGCATATTGCTACAGCAATTTGGTCAAACTTAGAAAGATGAGAATTATCCCCATCGGCTGGGAATTGGCGGCAAAAACATCGTTAAAGGAAAAACCGATTACTTTGGCAGAGGTGGTGAATAATTTTAATAATTGCCCAACAGGAGACTCTGCTGATTTTACAAATTATCCCTACTGCCATTTAATCGACCCGAATTGGATTATAAAAATGCCTTCTGCTGAATGTAAAACGCAGGCCTACGGCCCACGGCTCGTTTCCAGCGGAATGTCGGAGCGCGAAAAAGTTTGTATTGATGTCGCTTCCTGCGTTGAAGAAGACGGAAAGGGCAAATGCGTCGGCCCTTACGTTCATTGCACCAAAGACAAGCATATTTGGAGAATCAAAGGCGATGTTTGCCCCAAGGAGTACAGTTCTTGCCAAACCTTGAAGACGCGACAGGGCAAACAAGTCTCTTCTCTTTTAAATACTGTTGATTACGGCATTTGCAATGAAAATAATGTCGGCTGCAAATGGTTTTCTTCGGAGAGCGCCAGCATCTCAGGCACCAGCACTTACAAATGGAAAAAAGACGCGAAAATTTATGTTGACAAAGATGTTAAATCGTGCCCGGCGGATTCAACCGGCTGTTCCGAATTAATCAGAGTTGGCAATGGTGTAAGCGTCAATTTGCTTAAAAATCCGAGTTTTGAAGACACCTCGGCCGGGGCGAACTGGACTGTTGAGGGCACGGTATCGTTTTTGCCGAGAGACGGGACAAATAGTTTAGACGGCAATACGGCTGCCAAATTAAGTCCGGGCGCTTACATTGGTCAACCGCTTCCAACTGATGAAATAAACTTAAAGGAGGCGGCATATTATACTTTTTCGTATTATGCCAAAAATGAACCAGATGCTTCTGAAACCATTCAGGCTACTATTGGGGTGGAAGGAAGAGGTGAAAATTATGTGGAGCGGCTTAAAAATATTGAAACAAACTGCATCAGACACCGCGACGGCACAGGAAATCTTACGGGCAATTTAATCTTGTCGCTTACGCCTTCGGAGTTCTATGAAAGAGCGAGTTGTTATTTCAAGACGCCGGTCGGCGCGACGCGCATTCTTTTTGCGCTTCAGGGGAGCGATGTTTGGCTTGACGCGGTTCAACTTGAACAAGGCAGAACCGCCAATGAATTCAGAACCAATAGTTACCCGGCCAGCGCTGATTTGGCTTATTACAAAGTCGCGCCGGATTATTTAGGTTGCGATTCTGCAAATCCTCACCTTGATTGCCAAAATTACGCCGCTTTTTGCCAAGAGGATGAGGTCGGCTGCGAACTTTACCGTTCAACCACCGAAGATTTCGAAGTGCCGGCCATAATCGCCAACGAAGACAGATGCCCGTCGGAATGCAGCGGCTACGACGTTTTCAAGCGGGAAGAAACGAATTTTGAATCGTCAAAAGACAATATTTATTTGATTCCGCAAAATTCCAAGACCTGCGAATCAACAGCAGCCGGGTGCGACGAATTTACCAATGTCGCCACTGAACAAGTGAAGTATTTTTCATATTTAAGACCCTGTATAGAGCCGGGCGACGAGGCGGCAACGTATTACACCTGGGAGGGTTCGGACACAGTCGGTTATCAATTAAAGACCTGGAATTTGAAGAAAGGCATGCCGTCGCCGATGGAACTTGAAGGCATCCCGCCAGCTTATATTAAGGGATTTAACAGACCCGAAAATTATGCCCAATGCACTCAAGAAATTTTCCAATCAAGAACTAATCCCGACTGCCGAGAATTTTACGACGCGCTGGGCAATATTTCTTACCGCCTTTACTCAAAAACCATTGTCGCCACCAAGGAATGCAAGACATACCGCAAAACAGAGTCAACCGTAGCAGACTGCGCGGACTTCGGCGGCGTTTGGCAGGATAATAGGTGTTTTTATAACGGCTATGACGCCGAGAGCGCGGCTTGCGGCGCCAAAAATAACGGCTGCCGGGCTTACACCGGCGCCGCCTCAAGGAATGTAAGAAATCTTTTTACCGATAGTTTTGAAGATGGAACGAGCGGCGATTGGGAGGCGGCTGTTTCGGGCGTGAATTTGGAAAATTCAAGCGAATCGCTTTATGTTGGCGGGCATTCGTTGAAAGGGCGCAATACTTCCCCGCAAGTTTCATTTCAGAAAAATATTAAAGATTACATAACCAAGGGCAAGACATATTTTGTCAGTTTTTGGGCAAAAGCGAGCCCAATCAGTCCGGATAATAAGATTACCGCTATTAAGATTCAAATCAATCCGACTATTTCTTATGATTTCGGCCAAGTTTCTTTATCTCCTGAATGGCAGCCGTATTCCCTGGGTCCCTTGCTTGTTGACGCCGAGCCGACAGAGGCGACAATTCTAAAATTTGAATCAAATTACAATACAATTTACATTGATAATATTACTCTAAAAGAAATTTCCGATTCAAATTATTTGATTAAAAATTCTTGGACAATTCCCGCCTCGTGCGATATGACTTTTGAGGGGGTCCTCTTGCCGCAGGCGATGTTGGGATGCAAAGAATACAAAAATACCAAAAATGTTCTTTATTATCTCAAATCGTTTAAGAATTTATGCCGCGAATCATCAATCGGCTGCGAGGAGTTTATTGATAAAAAAGGAACGGAATCTTTGGGTGTGGAGGTTTATAATGCGGTGTGTAATAGAGTCGAAGGGATTGATCCGCGCGCTGGCGTAGGGCAAGATCCTGCCAAGTTGGACATCAATAATGAGGCAGAGTGCGGGGATACGAGTTTAATTTTCCCCTGCATGGGTTGTGATGCGGAATCGCGAGTAACAAAGGCGCGTTGCACTATTTCGGCCGGGCAAGATAAATGCTACTTTAATTATTCCGGTGAAACCCCATTACCTGATAAATTTATTGAAAATGAAACCATCGTTATCCCCGTTGATGAAAGAAAATATTTGGTCGCCAATGACAAAGTAAAATGTTCGGCGGAAAATGCCAGTTGCGCGGCTGTGGCGGAACCGACGGAAGCGACTTGTAGTTTGCTCCCTCCGTTAACCCCGTTTGACTCAGTCGAATCCTATAGGTGCACAAATGAAAATGGTTGTTATTGTTATGAAGATCAAAATAATGGCAAGGAAGCGCTTTGTCTTGTCAAGAAAGGAGAGTTTACTTGCAAATTTAAAGCAAAAACATTTTTTGACACGCCAAAGGTTTGGATTAGTTTTGAACCCAAATCGTTAATTTTAAAACCATCTGAATTTTCCGATATTTTATGCAAGAGCGCGGAAGACAGGTGTGAGAGTTGGACAAAATTGGATGAGCAAAAAAGACAGAGCGCGCTTTATTTCAAAGACCCGGCTGGCGCGGTTTGCGAATACAAAGATAAACAAAAAGTCCGCGGCATAGAAAGAAGCGGCTGGTTCAAAGAAGGAACTGAAGTGCCGTGTTATGTCGGTTATGAATCCGCTGGCGTTTTCGGCATTTGGAAAAACGGCGACGATAAATACAAGGGCTTTGTCGGAAAATGCCTTGACCAATACTCAACTTGCACGACTATTGTAGAACCTCTGTCGGCGTGGCAATCCGCACAGTTGCCCGGCAAAGTGGAGCCCGAAACATATTATTTCAAACGAAACAAAACTCTTGACGAAACTTCTTGCAACGGCATGGTTTCGCCAAAGCAGGGTTGCGTTTTATTCAGAGACATCAACGAGCCGCAAATTTTATGGAATTCAATGGCGACTTCTATCGAGGTGGATAAAGCTTTTGGAAAGTTAATCAGTCCGAGTTCAACCGATAGATATTATGATGGCTCATTTGAATACGGCAAAGACAGCAATTTGATTTTAAAAGTCCAGCGCGACAGAATTTGCGACGAATGGCTTGATTGCAAATCTACCGCCACGGTTTGGGACGAAAAAGAAGGTAAGTATAAATCAGTTTGCGTTGAATTGGGAGTTTGCAGAGAGTATCAAAAGATTGGCGATAAGTATATTTGCTTAAAATATCGCTCGCCCGATAGCGGCAGCTGGTCGGAAAGATTGTTAGACAAGACGAAATATCAAAAGCGGGGTGTGGGTTATGGAGGCTTTGATTACGCCGGCTATTCCGTTCCGGGCAGAATTTATTCCGATTCTTATACGGAGGTTGCATTAATGTCTGCCGAAACTGTTCGCACCACCAGTGGGGGAGAACCATTCGGCGAATGCCGCGCTTATCCTGAAAAAGATTCTCCTTTCCCGAGCAATTTGGCAAATTGGGATTTTACGTTTGACCAAGTTACGCAAGGAAAATTTTCCGGCAAAAAATCGGGTTTTGAACAAGGAAATATTTGCGAAAAAAATATTTGGTATGATGTTAATCATAATTTTAAGGTGGATAGCGGGGAATTAAGATTTTTTTCCGATGCCAATGTTTTTGAACAAAACGCCTGCGAATGCCGATATCAAAAAGCGACCTATCAAAGTGCGGGGACAAAATATTTTCCACTGCTCGAAGAGGGCCTCCCCGATGGTTATTGTTCCGACGGCGGCGATTTTGACGGTTTGCCTTGCAATCCCGCCGACAAGAACGCTTGTTCCAATAAAGAGGGAACGGTTAAGGGGACTTGTAATAAGTTAATTAAAATAGAAAAATACGTTGGTCTTGAGGGGGATTGTTGGGAAAGAGACGAATCCTTAAAAAAACCCGGGCAGGTCAATTCTCCGTGTTTGACCTGGCGACCGCTCGATTTTTCAGAGAGGTCGAATATTGATATTAATAATTTTTATTCAGGAGCCGGTTATAATCCGCCGGTTGATCAGGGAAGATTTTATTGCGTAGAAGCTGGGGCGATACCTTTTTTCGATTTTCGTTACTACTCGCCGTCATATAACCCGTACACACGATTCGCTGCCGAAAGTTGTACCGTACCTTCGGAAGTATTCGGTCCTGACGCCACCGAGTGTGGTAGGGGACCGTTTATGCGGCCCTATGATGACACGGAATATAAGAGAGTGATCGCGGACGTAGACGGGAAAAATGGTTATCAAGAAAGTTTTATTCCCGTTAGGTATTTGTTCCGTGAGGCGAGATATGACATAGCATCTCCGGCGGGCACTGATCCAAAAAGTTTTGAGGATTTTTCTGTTTCGGATTATCAAATTGCCGCTATTTTAATTCATCCCGTAGACCAGGACTGGATGTTGGATATAGTAAGGAATAAACAAAATATGTTATCGCGCAAAGGAAGAGTCGGTCGCTTTCAGTTTGACGAAAAATGGTATTCATATTGGGAGGCGCGTTATCCGGAAAATGATATTGGTGGTTTAGACGCGGGCGCGGAAACCAGTAAATCAAAGACACCTTTATTTGTCGCCTCATCATTTCGGGGAGCTGGCACCATCGCTCTTGGCAGTGGGAATGAGGTTGAGTGGGGGAAGATGCCCGCCTTTGAATCAAATTGTCAGGCGCCAAACAAAGATTCCTATATTGCCATTCGCGCCGTATTTGACGAAAGCCGGCAAAATAAATTCCTCGGCCTTTGGACAAGTTATTGCGAAGGCGGAACCGACCACAATAAGATACAAGTAAGAGTGGAGTTTCGTTTTGTGCCATATTGTCAGAAAATGGTTGAGATAAAACAGCCAACACTCTTAGGGAGTGATAAAGCGTTTACCGACCGGACAAAAGAAGACTGGGGCCGTTTGGATCATAACCAGTATCCGACACCTTTCGGCAGTGCTCGGCATAAACCCGCAACCAATCCTCTATCAAACAAAGATTATCCTTGGTATCTCAGCAATTATAACCTTTCTTCGGAATATTTTTATTTCTACAATGAAATCGGAAAGGTGATCCTCGAAACCGCAACCCCGCTCAATCAATTATTTGCAAAAGTTTATAATATTTTTACTTGGGACCAAAACATGCGAGAGTATGACGCAATGAGCATCTCTCAAGATTTGAATCCTGACGGCTGGCCCGTAAAATGGTTATCTTCTCGCGACCCGATTACCGAATATCTGCCGGGAGCGCCGCAGCTTGCTGGTCCGCTGTATCCGCAGGGCGAACTCCTTGGTTCAGTTCCCAATAATATAACTATCAACAGAAACTATGGAGGAAAAGTTGAAGGAAGGGGGGGTTTGCTAAAAGCGATAGCGCAATTCTACGGATGGACGTCAGCAGATCAAATGCCAATTTCTGAGATACAAATTAATTGGGGGGATGGAAACGAAATTACTCTGAGGGGCAAGTATAAGAATCATAAACCTGAATGCACCGGCCCTGATTTTGGTGATTCAACAGAGGCTTGTCAATCGGGATATTTTGAATTTACGCATGTTTACGCCTGCACCAATGATATGCTTGGTAGTCGTTTAACGCCCTGCGGTACCGAATCGCCAACTAACAAACCGGGATGCAAGAGATTGATAGGAACTCAATATGTCTGTGTTTATCGACCGCGAGTAATGCTTAAAGATAACTGGGGATGGTGCAATCGAACAAAAGCAGATGGGTTTTATGAAGGCAAATACGGCACGACTTGCAGATTTAAAGACACAATTCGAAACAGCGGCGGCACGCCGTTTGACGGGGAAATTATCGTTTATCCGGAGTAGACCGCCATTTAACGCCATAACTACGCCAATAAACGCCATATGCCAAATGATGATAAGAAAAAAATAAAAGATTTCTTATACGAACGTGAGAGTTATTTAATAGGCGATGCTTGTAAAGAAGTGTGGCAAAAATTTGGAGGCGCATTTAAGGAAACAATCGTTGATAAAGCATTAACTCTTGCTTTGCAAAAAAGAGATTTAAGCATTGAAGACCAAAAAGATATTCCAATATATTTTGATGGTGTAAAAGTTGGGAATTATCGTCCCGACAAAATTATTAACCAAGTAATCCTTTTAGAGATAAAATGTAAACCTTTTATTACGCATGAAGATGAAAAGCAATTTTGGTACTATTTGAAAGCGTCCGATTATTCTTTAGGTTTTTTAATAAATTTTAGTCCAACAAAAATTGAATTGCGGCGTCGTGTTTACGAAAAAGCCAGAAAAAATCTGGCGTAAAATGGCGTTGCCTGCCCCGTATCAAGCCGCAGTATAATGTCACGAAAATTATCTGCGAAAGCCGAAGGCGAGTTCCGAGAGAAACATTCTAATAAGAGGCGGACTCCTCGTCGGGCTTTGATACTGGGGTGATGGCGTTTTTGTGGCTTCTATGTATATACCAAGCGGTACAGAATTATTAAATCCAATGGAGATTTTAAAGCGAGTTGGTGTGTCAGAAGAGATGAAGGTCGCCGATATGGGATGCGGCACATCGGGGCATTTTGTTTTTCCCGCGGCGCGCATGGTGGGCGCGGGCGGCAAGGTCTACGCGGTTGATCTTTTGAAATCAGCTCTTAACGGCGTAGAAAGCCGCAGAAAAATGGAAGCCGTCGTGAATGTCGAAGGGGTGTGGTCTGATATTGAGGTCTACGGCGGAACAAAAATTCCCGACAAAAGTCTGGATGTCGTTTTGCTTGTGAATAACCAGCCAAACGAAGCAATGCTCAAAGAGAGCGCGAGATTGGTTAAGGATGGCGGCAAATTGGCGATTGTCGATTGGGAAAAAGTCGCCGCGCCGTTCGGTCCGCCGACAAAAGATAGATTGGACAAGGAAGCAACAAAGCAGCAAGTAGTCGCCTTAGGTTTTAAGAGCGCGGAGGAATTTAAAGCCGGCCCGTATCACTTTGGATTTATCTTTATTAAATAAATCGCCATTCTACGCCATAACTACGCCACTTTACGCTATAAATTTCTGGCGTAATGACAGTTTGTCGGGTTTTGAGACTGGGGTGAAGGCGTTTTTGTGGCTTCTGTTATAATATGCTTGAAACATTTCTTACCATCCGCGCGATTTCTTTTGAGGGGATAGTTTTGAACGCGCTTTTAGTAATTTTCATCGCCTTTCTCATTTTGTTTCCGCTCTTAAGATTTGTCGGCGCCAAAAAGGGCGCGTTATTAAAAAAGAGATTGTTTAGATTGTCCAGTTTTTGCCTTGCCTTAGGTCTCACCGGTCTTGCGCTTCTATTTTTTAATTACGAGAAGGCGACGCTATTGGGTTCAAGAATTTGGTTTTTGGTTTGCGGGCTCGGTTTTCTTGTTTGGTTGGGATTTATTTTGCGCGATATTTTTGTTCATCTGCCTCGCGAGAAAAAAACAATTTCTGAGAAAGAAAAATTTGCTAAATATCTACCTAAGTAGAAGCCGCTTTGACGCCGCGTTCGCCTTCCGTCTCCGCCGAGGCTTCGGCGGACAAGTCTGCTTCGCCAACAAAATATGTTAAAAAAGGGGAGTACCGGCGAATTGGGAGAAAAGATTGCCGCAAGATATCTTCAAAACAATGGTTACAATATTTTAGCGACAGATTTTCATACCGGGAAATATGGCGAAATTGATGTTGTGGCGGAAAAAAATCGCTGTCTTCATTTTATTGAAGTGAAAACAAGGGCGGGAATCAAATTCGGAACTCCAGAAGAGTCAATCACATTTTTTAAAAAACAAAAATTAAAGAGGGCGATTTATTACTATCTATCATTGCAGAAAATTCAAACAAATAAATATCAACTTGACCTCCTCGCTATTTTTTTGGACAAGACGACTCGCAAGGCAACCATAAAACATTATCAGAACATCGAGTTATAAATTTTATTTATTTAAATCGAAATCGATAAAGAAAAGAGAAAAGACACTCGGTCTCTTACTTTGATACATCATTGTATCAAAGTAAGAGAGATTTATCTTTTAAGGATATGTCAAGAATAAGTCCGCGCACCTTAAATCCGAATGAAAAAGTGAAATATCTGGACTTGCTTTGGACCTCAATTGCCGGATTAGAAAATAGGCAGGAGGTTAAAAATTTTTTTAAGGATCTTTTAGGCGAAGGCGAAGCAATTATGCTATCGCGAAGAATCACAATAGCCAAGATGCTTTTAGAGGGCGAGACATATCAGAAAATTGTTGATGAATTGGGGGTGGGTATAGACACTGTAAATCGGGTTTCTCAGTGGTTGAATTCCGGATTTGGCGGATATGAAAAAGCAATTAGGGCATTTGAAAAAGCGCTGGCGCGCCGTAAGGAAATAGAAGATAGGAAATATCTGACGCCATATAGTTTCGCTTGGCTTAAAAATAAATATCCCTTACATTTTCTGCTTTTTAATTTAATGGACTCGGTTGGCAAGAAAGACCAAAATGACAAAAGAAAAGAAAAGCAACATAAATAAAATGAAAAATAATGTTTAAAATTTTGCGCGCGGGGCGGAAAGGGCGAGGTGGAAAAGCGACCGCCTCTTTCTTATTTTGATACAATGATGTTTCATGGTAGGAAGGGGGAATGAGAGTGTTGGGAGTGTTTTGGCGGTTTTTTGTAAGATTCCTTTTACTTTGATACAATGATGTATCATAGTGCGTAGAAGATGGATGTCTTTGAGGTTTTTTAGATCTCTACTTTTACTTTGATACAATGATGTATCATAGTAAAAAAATGATGGTATAAATATTGTTGGTTCAATTTAACTTCTTGACTCAACTCTTTGAACTCCACTCTTTTGACCTAACTCCACTCTTTTGACCTAACTCCACTCTTTTGACCCAACTCCACTCTTTGGACCCAACTCGACTTAACTTATTTAGGACTTACGCACTTCCATGGTAAATACATCCCCCTCGTCATTCCTGTTCTTTTGTCATTGCCCCGACAAGTCGGGGCAATCCAGAAATTTTAACTGGATTACCCAGTCAATCTGGGTAATGACAGTGAGGCGCGCAAGTCCTGTTATTAAAGAATTGTGCACAATATAAAAAAAACGAGTCCCGATGATGCATCGGGACTCTTGAAGTTTGGCGGAGGGTCGCGCCCTGTATTACAGGGCGCGACCCATTCCTAGTCGCAGTCGTGGCCGCGGCCGTGTCCGTGGCCGTGATGGTGATGCCCGTGACCGTGCTGGCGCTGATGACCGCGGCAATCGTCATCATCTTCCTCGCAATCTTCATCCACCTCGCTGTCGCAGTCGTTGTCTATGTCGTCGAAGCAGAGTTCCTGGGCGCCGGGGTAAATGACGGGGTCGGAGTCATCGCAGTCGTAGTAATGTCCTACTGGATCTGCGAGGTCGGCGCAGAGATTATAACCGTCATTATCCTCGTCGCGGTAATAGGCGTAACAATG
>DYHP01000003.1:31138-34325 GCA_020724105.1 Candidatus Methylomirabilis sp.
GGAAAACGAGACACTCGCTGTCACGGCCATACCGAGAACAGCTGTCGTTGTGGAGGGGAGCGGAACAATCATTATCAGTTTCGCATTCGGTAGGAAGTTGGTATTCCTCGTCAATTGCCCCGTCGCAATCATTGTCCACGCCGTCGCAAACCTCGGGTATTGGATCGCAGGCAGGACATCCTTCGTCAATTTCGCGGTTGCAGTTGTTGTCTATTCCGTCGCAGAGTTCCATGGTGCCGGGATTGACGAAAAGATTATTTTCGTTGCAATCAGGAGGCTCGCGTCCGTCAATGCCGCATCGCGACCAACCGTCGCCGTCGTCGTCTCGCAAGTAGACGAAGCAACTTCCCTCGCTGCACTCCGCGTCAATACACTCGGTGATGAATGGAAGACAATCGACGTCAGTGACGCAAGTTGTGTCGCAGATTAAATCTTCGTCCACTTCGTCATCACAGTCGTTATTCAGGCCGTCGCAGTAATCAAAGTAGCCGGGGCCGATATCGGGATTGAAATTGTCGCAGTCGCCGTCCGAGGGCAAAAAGCCGTCGCCATCCCAGTCAATCTGGTTCGGGTCAGGGCGGAAGTCAGGCGGGTACCCGGGCGTTTTGCCGAACGGTTCAGCAAAGGGATTCGGGCTGTTCGGGCCGGTCGGCTCGTTGTAGGGAGTTCCCAGCGTCTTGAATTCAAGGGATTGGATGTTTGCGGCGGGCGTCTCCTCCTCAGAAGTCGCCAGCGGCGCGCAGCCAAGGGCGAAAATGAGCGAAAAAAGGACTGCTTTTGCGGTGTGCGTCTTCATTTTACTTCTCCTTGTTAAGGTTTGCTCGCTACCCTCACGCGGCTTATCTGCGTTTGGAGGATGACACAATACTATATCATACCTTGACAAGTTTGTCAAGAGCGTGGTATGATGGCACTGTACAGAGGCTGGTCGCGGAAGACCGGCCACTTTTAATAAATAGAAGCCGTTTATACGCCGTTTCCCTTTGGGAACAACGCCGTTAAACCGTCGATTCTCAGCGTAATTCGGCGCAGGCGCCGAAGGCGCGCGGCGTGAATCGGCTTATAAATATATGGCATCACCTATTGTTCAGGCAATTAAACAAATTGCCGAAGAAAAACATTTGAATTACGAAACGGTTTTAGAGACCGTTGAGTTGGCGTTGGCCGCGGCGTATCGCAAGGATTTTGGCAACAAACTCCAAAACATCAAAATCGAGTTTGACCCGGAAACCGGCAATATGCGCGCCTTTGACGAAAAAACGGTTACAACCAACGAACTCTTTGAGGAATATCAAAAATTATTGGAAGAGAGGGAAAAGGCAAGAGAGGAAGGGAAAGAGGTGGAATCCGCCTCCGTTCCGCCTTCGGCGGAACTTCGGCGCGACAAGGAGGAAGAACTTCCAGCGGAAATTATTGAGGGCGAAGAAGAAAAACCGAGATTTAGTCCGAAATTAAACATTTCTCTTTCCGAAGCGAAAAAAATCAAAAAAGACGCCAAAATCGGCGAAGTGTTAAGAACCGAACTTGAGATTCCGGACGCTTTCGGCAGAGTCGCGGCGCAAACAGCAAAGCAGGTGATAATGCAGAGATTAAGAGAGGCGGAAAGAGATTCAATTTTCAACGAATGGAAAACAAAAGAGCGCGAAGTTATTACGGCCACTGTCCAACGTTTTGAAAGGAATTACGTTTTGTTTGATTTGGGCGGCCGCGTACCGGCAATAATGCGTTTTGACGACCAGACGAGAGGCGAAACGTACAAACCGGGCGCGCGGATGAAAGTTTATATCGTTGCAGTTGAGCTTACTCAAAGAGGCCCTGAAATATTGGTTTCCCGTAGCCATCCAGGCTTGCTTCAGACATTGTTCAACACCGAAATCCCTGAAATTTCAAGCGGCATCGTTAAAATCAAAGCCATTGCCCGCGAAGCCGGCTCAAGGTCAAAAGTCGCGGTTTACACCGAGGAGCCGAATGTGGACCCAGTCGGCTCCTGCATCGGCCAGCGCGGCGTGCGCATTCAAACGATTATAAACGAGATTGGCGGCGAAAAAATTGATATAATAGAGTATGATGAAGACCGGGCGCAATTCATCGCCAATGCTTTAGCGCCGGCGAAAATCTTGAATGTCGAATTGAACGAGGCGCAAAAAATCGCGACGGTCAAGGTCGCCACCGACCAATTGTCTTTGGTTATCGGCCGCGGCGGTCAGAATGTGCGATTGGCGGTATATCTCACGGGTTGGAAAATCAACATTGTGGAGAAAAAAGAAACAGGGGAAGAAGCGGAACATAAAGATGAGACGACAGAGGTTAAGAGTGAGGAAGGAGAAGAAATGGAAGGGCCGAAGAACGTTAATCCTTAATCATTGATGCTTGTATCCGCTATCTAAAGCGCAATCTAGTCGCGTCAATGATCAATAGTCAATTATGATATTATGATATCATCTTTGTTTCACGCCATTTTTTACCAGCCGATTTTGAATTTATTGATAATAGTTTATAATTATATCCCCGGCCACGATTTGGGCGTGGCGATTGTAATTCTGACTTTAATCATCCGACTCATTCTTTTCCCATTGTCCCAAAAGTCCTTGCAATCGCAAAAAGCCATGCAGTCAATCCAACCGAAAATCAAGGAAATCCAAACAATGTATAAGGACGACAAACAAAAAATGGCGAAAGAAATGATGGGACTTTATCGTAAGGAAAAAGTGAATCCGTTTTCTTCCATCTGGACATTGGTTGTCCAACTGCCGATATTGATAGCCTTGTACCAAGTTTTAATAAAGGGTCTGGGCGCGGCTGAAATCACCGGTTTGTATCCTTTTGTTTTCAATCCGGGGCATCTTAACACTATGAGTTTCGGCATTTTGGATTTGTCGCAAAGGAATTTGGTTTTGGCGGTTTTTTCAGGCATCGCGCAATTTATCCAGTCAAAGATGCTGATGGCGCCGCAGCCGCCCAAGGATTTGGCGAAAAAACCGGGAGTCAAGGACGAGGCGATGTTTGCAGCCATTAACAAGCAAATGCTTTATTTTATGCCGGCGTTTACGGTATTTATCGGCGCGACTTTGCCGGCAGGCCTTACTCTTTATTGGTTTATTTCAACGGTGTTGATGGTGCTTCAGCAATATTTTTTCCTTCGGAAAAAATAGATTATGCCAATCCGCGAATTCTCTGCCAATCTGCA
>DYHP01000034.1 GCA_020724105.1 Candidatus Methylomirabilis sp.
ACCGTTTTTTGTTTTAATTTAGCCACGAAGGAGAATTAACTTAATACGAGTTCAATTAATCACGAATTTTTTTCTCTATTCCTCCCCTTGTTCCGTGAAACGAAACAGGGGGAGGAGAGAGAAGATGCCACCATTTCATTGTGGGCGAAACAGGGGGAGGAGAATAAACCCTGCCCGCAAAATTAACAGTTACTTTATCTGATAAGTATGTTAAAAGCAAAAAATGGTCCAAAACATTTCAAACCAAGAAAGGAAAATTTTTTTTGGGAATTAAGCCCTGAAACGCAGAAGGAAATTTTGGTGATTTTTCTTTTGGCGATTTCCGTTTTTTGTTTTTTGAGTTTTTTCGGTTTGGCGGGCAATGCCGGCGCGTATTTTACCGGGTCGCTTAAAGCGCTATTCGGCTTGGATTATTTTCTTTTCCCGCTTCTTCTCATCCTCATCGTCCTGGTTATCATTTTTCCTGAATATCTGGCGTTTAAAATAAGAAACATCATCGGTCTGGCGTTTTTTTTATTGTCTCTAAACGGTTTACTTCATTTGATTTTCGCCCGGCACGGAATCTTAACCGAAATGGAAAGCGGCGGCGGTTATTTCGGTCTTTTGTTTTCCTACCCCTTGTTGCAGTGGCTTCGTTTTCCCTCGGCGCTTTTAACGCTTTCAGCGACGCTTTTAGTTTCGTTTATTTTGGCGTTTAACACTTCAATCAAAAATATTTTAAAACCATTCGCTTTGCTAATACTGTTAACACTTCGTCTTTTTTCCCGTTTATTTTCCCCAAAACCGAAATTTAGAAGCGAATTTCCGCAGACGCCTTTTGACAGCGCCTTTGCGGTGAAGGGCGTGGAAAAATCAGCCGAGGAAGCAAAAGAACCGAGGAATGAAAGAGCCGAAGAACGGAAGAACAAGATTTTGCCAAAACGCGTTGGGATTCCTTTGGATTTGCTTGTGCAAAAGATTGACAAGCCGTCGGCCGGCGACATTAAGGCCCACTCCGAAAAAATCAGCCGCACTTTGCTCAATTTCGGCATTGCCGTGGAAATGGGTCCGATTTGCGTCGGTCCGACGGTGACGCAATATACGTTAAAACCTGCCGAGGGCATTAAACTTTCGCGCATCACCGCCCTTTCAAACGACTTGGCCTTGGCCTTGGCCGCCCATCCCATCAGAATCGAGGCGCCAATTCCCGGCAAGTCGCTTGTCGGCATTGAGGTGCCGAACGAATCAATCGCCACGGTTCACATCAGAGAAATTTTAGAATCGCAGGAATTTTCCGCCCAAGGCGGATCCGCCTCTGGCGGGAAAAACAAAAAATCTTCCCTAACGATTGTGCTCGGCAAGGACGTTGCCGGCAAGGCGTGGGTGGACGATTTGGGCAAAATGCCCCATCTTTTGGTGGCGGGCGCCACCGGCAGCGGCAAAACCGTGTCCCTTAACTCAATTATCGTCAGTTTGCTTTACCAAAATTCAGCCGAAGATTTGAAGTTGATTTTAATTGACCCGAAAAGGGTTGAATTGCCGGTGTATAACGGCATTCCGCATCTTTTTACGCCGGTTGTCACCGAAGTTTCAAAAACGGTTAACGCTTTAAAATGGACAATAGGAGAAATGGACAGGCGTTTTGAACTTCTTTCGCAAGAAGGAGCGCGCGATATTGACGCTTACAACCGCAAGATTGCCGACCCGCCTTTCGGCGAGGCAAGCAAAATGCCATACTTGGTGATTATTATTGATGAGTTGGCGGACTTAATGATAGCGGCCGGCAGCGAAGTCGAGGCGTGCATTATCCGCTTGGCGCAGATGGCGAGGGCGACAGGCATTCATTTGATTGTTGCCACCCAACGGCCGTCGGTTGACGTTATCACCGGTCTCATTAAGGCGAACATTACTTCGCGCATCGCTTTTGCCGTGGCTTCGCAAACAGATTCGCGGACGATTTTAGATGTAGCAGGCGCGGAAAAACTTTTGGGGCGCGGCGATATGCTTTTTATCACCTCGGAACTTTCAAAACCCAAACGTTTGCAAGGGGCGCTTGTAACCGACGAGGAGATAAAAAATGTTGTTGATTTTATCAAAACAAATTCCGAAAAGCCGACTTACGACGAATCGATTACCGAAAGGCATTTTGGCGGCCATTTTGCCGTCGGCGCCATGAGCTTAAGCGACGACGACCCGCTTTTGCCCGAAGCAAAGGACGTGATTATGCGCGCCGGCAAGGCCTCAGCCTCTCTGCTTCAGAGAAGATTGAAAGTTGGCTACGCCCGCGCCGCGCGGCTTTTGGATTTGCTTGAAGAACAAGGAATTATCGGCCCGCCTGACGGCGCCAAGCCGAGAGAAATATTTGTGTCATTGCCGAGAGAAATGGCTGACCTTGAAGGTGAAGAAGAGCAAGACAACGAAGAACCTCTTAATACCTAATTTCCAATTTCTAATTCACCCTTATCATTATTGATTTATGCCTGCTTTCAGAGTCAAGAGATTATTTTCATCTGGAAATGTTTCCGAATATCTAAAAAACCTTCGCGAAGCCAAAGGTTTAACCGCCGAGGATGCCGCCAAGGAACTGAAGATCCCTTTGCGTTTTATTAAGGCGCTTGAAAACGGCGAATTGAAAGATTTTTCAAGAGACGTTTACGCGAGAAAATATTTGGACGCCTATCTTAGATTTTTGGGCGAAGAGGCGGCAAATTTCTATTCCATCCTCGCAGGCCTGGCTGCGCAGGCAGGCAATAAAGGCGGGCAGAACTTGGCCAGTATTTTTACCTCCCCGCCTTTCCCAGACACTAATCGGTCTTATCGCGGGGATGGAGGAATTATACAAACACAATCCTTTCCACGAAACTTAAAACTTCGCGGAAAGGTGGGGGGGGTTATTTTAATTCTTTTGTTTTTCGGTTATTTAAGTTTTCAATTTTACGAGTTTTTTAAGGCGCCGAAACTCGAGGTTTACTTTCCGCCGGACAATTCGGTGGTCCACGAACCGCTGGTCATCGTTGAAGGCAAAACGGAAAGCGAAACGCCGCTTTACATCAACGGCACCGAGGTGATGCTTTCGCGCGACGGCGCTTTCCGCGAGGAAATCGGCTTGCAGAAAGGGGCAAACATCATTAAAATAGAAGCAGCGAAGAGATACGGGAGGAAGAGCGCCATTTTCAAAAAAGTATTATTTGAATAAAATTATCCCAAACTACGAATTTACCTGCCCGCCATTATATTTCTGGCGCATCCTTACGGACGCTATTCCATTTTTTGGACTGACACCCGTAAGGGTGTCCGCAGACAGACGTTGGCAGGCGGGTGCGAATACTCCGAATTCATATTTGGGGCATTCGGATATATTCGGATTGTTTGGATGATGTTAATTTATGCCAAAGGCAAAACAACAAGGCAAAAAGGCGGAGGAAAAACAGTCCGCCTTCGTTAAAACTACGGCGGACAAGGAGGAGGATTTAAAACATAAAGCGGCGGAGGAAGCCATTTCGCAAATCAAATCAAAATTCGGCGAGGGTTCAATAATGCTCTTGGGCGAAGCGAAGAGGATGGTGGTTGAAGCGATACCGACGGGCTGCGTTTCGCTTGACATCGCCTTGGGCGTCGGCGGCGTGCCACGGGGAAGAATTATTGAAATTTTTGGTCCCGAAGCAAGCGGCAAAACGACTTTGGCGCAGCACGTTATCGCCGAGCTTCAAAAAAAGGGCGGAGTGGCGGCGTTTGTCGACGCCGAGCATGCCCTCGACCCTGAATACGCCAAAAAAATCGGCGTTAAAGTCGACCAACTCTTAATTTCCCAACCCGACACCGGCGAGCAAGCGCTTGAGATTGCCGAGACCCTTGTTCGCTCCAATGCAGTTGACGTGATTGTGGTTGATTCGGTCGCCGCGCTCACGCCAAAAGCCGAAATTGAAGGCGAGATGGGGGCGCAGCACATGGGATTGCAGGCGCGGCTGATGAGCCAGGCGTTGAGAAAATTAGCCGGCATTATTTCAAAAAGCAAAACCTGCCTCATTTTCATCAATCAAATCAGGCATAAAATCGGCGTGTTTTTTGGCAATCCGGAAACGACTCCCGGCGGCATGGCCTTGAAATTTTATTCATCGGTTCGCATTGAAGTCCGCCGCGCCGCGCAACTCAAAAAAGGCGAAGAAATCATCGGCAACAGAGTTAAGGCGAAAATCGTCAAAAATAAAGTCGCCCCGCCGTTCCGCGCTTGCGAATTCGACATAATGTATAACGAGGGCATTTCCATTGCCGGTGATATGGTTGACGCAGGCGTTCTTTACGGCGTTATCAACAAATCCGGCAACAGTTACGCTTGCGGCGAGGTAAAATTGGGAGTGGGCCGCGAAGCGGCGAAAGATTATTTAAAACAGAACCCGAAGTTAATGAAAGAAATCAGGGAGAAAATTTTAAAAGCGTCGAAGGAGAAAGAGGCAGCGACGGCGTCCATTAACTCGGATTTAAAAATGAAATAAATGTAGCCGCAACCTTTAGGTTGCGTTAGGACGCCGGCTAAAGCCCGCGGTTACACTTTAATCTTTAATCTTAAATCTGATATTACGCTCGCTCCACATACTCTCCCATGTCGGTGCTCACAACCACTTCGTCGCCTTCTTTGATGAAAAGCGGGGCGCGGATTTTAAGGCCGTTTTCAAGGGTAATTTCTTTAGTGACATTACCTGAAGCGGTGTCGCCTTTGACTGCCGGCGGCGATTCAACGACTTTTAAAGTTATTTTTGGCGGGATTTCAACGCCGACCGGCGAATCGTCCAAAGTCAAAATAATCGCTTCCTGCCCCTCTTTAAGATACGCGCCTTTGCCAAGCATTAAATCATCGTCAACCGCCGTTTGCTCGTAATTGCGCATGTCCATAAAGCAATAAGCGTTTCCTTCTTTGTAAAGATACTGCATTTTCTTTTTCACCACCTTCAAAACTTCAATCGTTTCGCCCGATTTGTAGGTGTTTTCAAAAACCTTGCCGGTTTTGATGTTTTTCAATTTCGTCCGCACAAAAGCCGAGCCCTTGCCCGGATTGACATGCTGGAATTCCGTCACAAGATACGGCTCTTCTTTGAATTTGATAACGACGCCTCTTTTGATGTCGGATGTCGTGCTCATATACTAATAAATAACATCATCCAAACAATCCGAATATATCCGAATGCCCCAAATATGAATTGAGAGTATTCGCACCCGCCTGCTAACGCCTGTCCGCAGACACCCTGACGGGTGTCAGTCCAAAAAATGGAATAGCGTCCGTAAGGATGCGCCAGAAATATGATGGCGGGCGGGTAAATTCGTAGTTTGGGATGATTTTATTTTTTAAACAAATCTTTGGCTGGAAATGGAATAATGTCATTTATATCATTTATATCCAATAATATCATAAAAAGTCGGTCGAGTCCCAGGGCGATTCCCGCTGAAGGAGGCATTTTGCCCACGGCTCTGACGAATTCTTTGTCAATCGGAAAAATTGTTTTGCCCAATTCTTTTCTTTCCTTTGCCTCTGTCCGCAGGCGTTTTAACTGTTCATTGGCGTCAGTCAGTTCCGAATAGGCATTGGCGATTTCAAGGCCGGCGATGTAAAGCTCAAATCGTTCGGCAAATCTTTTGTCAGATTTTTTCTGACGGGAAAGCGCCGCCATCTCTATCGGGTAATCGTAAATAAAAGTCGGTTTGTTTTGCCCGAGTTTTTGCTCGATTTCGGTTAAAAATATTTTAAAGAAAATATCGAAGAAAGAATCATTCTCATTTATGGTACAACCTCTTTTTTTCGCTTTTTCCCTTAATGATTTTTTATCAAGATTTTTTTCAAGGTCGATTCCCGCGTATTTTTTAAACGCCTCGCAAACGCTTATCCTTTCCCACGGCGGAGAGATATCTATATTCTTTCCTTGATAGATAATAATCCTTGATCCTTGGTCCTTGACTTTTGATCTTTTAGAAATTTGATAATAGATTTGTTTGTGTAGAAAGTTGAACAGTTCCTCGGTGTCCCTCATTATATCCGTATAATCACTTCTGACCCTGTACCATTCCACCATCGTAAACTCAGGATTATGCAGGCCGCTGAACGGCTCGCTGTTCCTGAAGCATTTGCAGATTTGGAAAATATTTTTAAAACCGGCGGCAAGCAATTTTTTCATCGCGTATTCTGGCGAGGTGATGAGCCCCGCGTTATATTTTTCCCCGCGCCCGTCAATGGCAATCGTTTCAAAAGGAACGAGGTTGGGCTCCATGCCCGGGGAAGCGACAATGGTCGGCGTTTCAACCTCAATGAAATTTTTAGACCAAAAAAACTCCCGAACAAGTTTCAGGAGTTCAAACCTTTTTTCTAAAATGTGTCGTTTATCAGTCATAATTATAGATTAAATTGATGCAAGTGAACTGGGAATGCAACAATACTTACAAAACTACGAACTTGGGCTACGAATTATACAAAACTACTAAAGTTCAACTAGAAATCTTACGAAATCTCTTTTTGTAAGATTTGTAGAATAGTTTGTAGTTTGGTAGGGAAAATTAGTAGTTCGTGAAATTCGTAGATGATTTCGTAGGTTCGCGCACACTATTGAATAAGAAACGGCAATAATCCAGTCACCCGCGCTTTTTTTATCGCATTCGCCAGTTTTCTTTGGTGCCAGGCGCAAACCCCGCTTCTTTTCCGTGGCATAATTTTGCCGTAAGAGGAAATAAATTTTTTTAAAGTTTCAGCGTCTTTAAAGTCAATGTTTCTGACGCCGGAAACGCAAAAAAAACAGGCGCTGGCTCTTGGTTTGCTTGCGGTTCTAAATAGCATACTCAGTATATCAACCTTGATGTCAAAGATTCATTTGGAGATAAACGACTATCTTAACATCAAAGTTGGTTTGGATTAAAACGCAAGGATTATTTTTAAAATTTGATTTAATACCTCAATAATACCTGTTGAAACCCGAGTTGGCAAAAGTCACAATTAACAGTTAAGACCCGCCACTATCAAGGTTGTATTACTGGGCATATTTTGTAGAAGCCGAATTACGCTGTACTCATCGGCGTTTATCTGCTTCTAGAATGGTATTTCCTCCACCTTAACTTCTTCGGTCGGGGTTTCCGCGGACACCGGCTCGGATGAGGAGGACACTGCCGCGCCTTTGTTTTCAGGCGCCCTGTCGAGCATTATCATGTTTTCGGCAATAATTTCGGTGCGGTAGCGTTTGACGCCATCTTGTCCCGTCCAGTCCCTTGTCTGCAATCTGCCTTCAACATAGACCTTTCTTCCCTTACCCAAGTATTGGGCGCAGATTTCGCCTAATTTTCCCCAGGCGACGACATTGTGAAATTCCGGCTTTTCTTGCTTTTGTCCTTGGGAGTCGGTCCATTTGTGCGAAGTGGCGACGGAAAACGAGGTCACCGATTGGCCGCTTGGTATGGTTCGCGATTCCGGGTCTCTAGTTAAATTTCCTATAACCATTGCTTTATTGAGGTTCATATATTTTTAGAAGCCGAACTACGCTGATTTAGAACGCTGATTGACGCCGAAATCAGTATGTCCAACATTCAAATATTTTTGTCGCGCTTTATCATAGACACGACGTTTAATTTCTAAATTTTTTGGTCCAAAATTTATTAAAAACCCCAACTTATAATCTGATCCCCTTAAATAATACCAAAACTGTCTTTTATCTTCGTCAGTTAAATATTCTTTTGATTTAAGTTCAAGTAAAATGCATTCATTTACAATTAGGTCAGGATTGTAAGTACCCACTTTAACACCTTTATAGTAGATATCTATTCGTTTTTGTTGTTCCACACTAAATCCTAAATCTTCCAATTCCTTTTTAAGAGCTCGTTCAGTCACTTTTTCTTTAAAGACTCCTTTAAATGTATGCCAAATCCTAAAACAGGCGCCTCTGATTTTGTAAGAATCTTCTTCGTAAAGGAAATCCGTCACATAGTGATTAGGCATATCAGCGTTTTTTTAGCGTACTTATCAGCGTTGAATCGGCTTCTACTCTTTTAATAATTCCTCTAATTTTTTATCCAATTCTTCAAGTTTGATTTTTTCCGTTTTTCCGCCTTCGTCGGGCTTCGGCGTGACAGGAGGTTCTTTTATTTCTTTCGCCGCTTGTTTCGGTTTAACGTATTTCTTTTCTCTCTTTTCTCGAAAGTCTCTTATGACGGGCGCCTGGGTTGCCTTAAATTTGAACACATTGTGCCTGATGATGTTGGGCTCTAGTCTCAATTTTTCGTCTATTTTTTTGATTTGCTCTTCGTTGCCTTCAAATTTCATTTGTCCGTAAATGCCAAAATGGCAGCGTTTTACGGGATACGCCAATTGTCTTTTTTCAAAAGGTTTTGTCCCCAGAATATTTACCCGAGCTTCTTTTAGAATTTTTCGCACCTCTTTTTCAATGTCGAAAGTTTCCTGCCAGGTAAATTTAGGTGGTATAATATATAATAATTCGTAAACCTTCATAAACCTTCATAATTTTATTGATGCTTATGACTAAATGTTGCGGCATTAGAAGATTTTGTGCGGCGTTTTATCGCCGAACTACGCTGAATGCCTTCGGCGTACAACGCCGAACAACGCTGAAAATACTATTTATTACATTACATTAAAGAGAAAAAGTTGTCAATATGCTGTATTTTTTTATTTTAGGAAGCTGCCCCTTGCTTTCGCTCGCGGAAATCGTTTCTGTTTTTGGGGAGCAGGTGAAATTGGCGAGTTTTGCGGATAATTTCGTTGTTTTTGCCCCGCGCCGCGCTGGGCGCGAGGCAACCCCGAACCACATAGGGTGCGGGGTTGAATTTGGGAAAGAATTAAATCCATCCAAGATTTTAAATACGCTGGGCGGTTCGATTAAATTCGGTGAAATTATAGAGGGAAACCCAAAGAATCTATCTGATTTGATTTTTTACGCCCTCGCCAGACAGGGGGGGGTAGTAGAGCCCCGCTTCACTACCCCCCAAGGCAAGGAAAACAAATTATTTTTTGGCATCAGCGCCTACGGAAAACAGGCGTTTAAGACAAGGGAAGTCGGGCTGGAGATTAAAAAAAGAATCAAAGAAGCGGGAAGAAGTTGCCGCTTCGTCGTTTCCCGCGAAAAAAACCTTTCCTCAGTAGTGGTAAAAACCAATAAACTGCTAAGTCCGCAGGGCGCCGAGTTTGTAATTTTGGATGATGGCAAGAAAAAATTTTTAGGCAAGACGCTCGCGGTGCAGGAGTTTGAGGAGTATGAAAAAAGAGATTTTCCAAAGCCGGCCCGCAGCATGCTCCGCGGAATGCTGCCGCCAAAATTGGCAAAGATGATGGTGAACTTGGCCGACGCCCCAAAAGACGGCGTAATTTTAGACCCCTTTTGCGGCACCGGAACAATACTCGGCGAAGCCATCTTGCTCGGCTATAAAAATATTATTGGCGCAGACATTGACTCGGTAGCGATAAGAGCGACAGAAGAAAATCTCCAATGGCTTCATCAGAATTTCCAATTTCCTCCGACAACGTCGAAAGTCCTCGATGGAATCGGGACAAT
>DYHP01000035.1:0-1568 GCA_020724105.1 Candidatus Methylomirabilis sp.
GGTTTGCCTTTTTTGAAAATAATTATTGTCGGAATGCTCATTACTCGGTATTGTTGCGCGATTTTTTCATTTTCATCCACATTTATTTTTCCTATTTTGATTCCCTTGCCCCCGTATTCCTTTGCCAGATCGTCGATTATCGGCGCCATCATCATGCACGGGCCGCACCATGGCGCCCAAAAATCTACCAATACTGGCGCTTCGGATTTCAAAACTTCCTCCTCAAAATTTTTGACTGTAAAAATCATATTAGCCCACCGTAGAAGCCATTAGACGCCATAACAACGCCGCAAAACGCCAAAATAACTATTCAAGGTCTTGGTCATTGGGGTTGGCTGCCGGTATTGGTTATTGGTTGTAGTCGCGGGATTGGAAATTGGCTGAGTAGCGTTCAATGGCGTGGTGATAGCGTAGAATAGCGGTCTATAATATAAGTTTTTTCCTTTTCTCCTCCTCTTTATAAACGTCTAAAATGTCGTTGACTTTTATTTCGTCTTTAGTTTTAATTTTTGCGCCGCATTCGCTCCCCATTCTGACTTCCTTTGCCGCCTGCTTGGCCTGCTGCAAACTTTCAATTTTTCCTTCGCCGACTTCTTTTTGGTCTCTTAAAATTTTAAACATCGCGCCCGGTTCCAAGTGTCCGTCGGTCGCGACGCCGCCGACAATCAACTCGTTTTTCTTTGACCAAAAAATTGAAATAATTTTCAATTTCCCCAAAGCGATTCTGAAATATTCCGGCGAAAGCATTTTTTCCAATTTTAAATTAATGTCGTCGAACAAATCGTAAATAATATTGAAAAGTTTGATTTCAATGTTTTTCTCGCGCGCGCTCTCTATAATCTGCGGCGGCGCTACCACGTTAAAACCGTAAACAATCGCGCCGTTGGCTTCGGCGGAAAGAATGTCGCCCTCGCTGAGGTTCCCTAAACCACGGGAAACGATTTTTACGCCGACTTCCGGATTGTCCAACCTCTCCAAAGAGCCGACAATCGCTTCCATTGACCCCAAAACGTCGGCTTTTAAAATTATGTTCAAAAACTTTTTTGCCGCTTGTTCTTCCTTCATTATTTGAACCGTTGGCGCCGCGAAAATCGCCGGCCGGCTCGGCTTGACCTTTTTAAGTTTAAGCGATTTTTCGTCGCGGATAATTTCCAAAATTTCGCCGACTTCAGGCAGAACCTTAAAACCCAAAATCTTAACCGGCATCGATGGCGGCGCTGCTTGCGCTTCCGCGCCGCACCAGTCCTTCATCGCCCTCACGCGGCCGTAAAGCTGGGAATTGATTGTCAAAGGGTCGTTGCGCCTCAATGTTCCGGCCTGGATTAAAACCGTTGCCACCGGGCCTTCGCCTTTGTATATGTGGGACTCGATGACCGTGCCGACGGCGTCGCGTTTCGGATTGGCTTTTATTTTATCTTTTTCCAAATCGGCAATCAAAAGGAGCACATCTAAAAGCGCGTCCATGTTTTGGCCGGTTTTTGCCGAAACGCCGACAAACGGAACTTTGCCGCCCCATTCTTCGGGCGAGTAGCCAAGTTCGGCCATTGCCGATTCAATCTTGTCCAAAT
>DYHP01000035.1:1578-8963 GCA_020724105.1 Candidatus Methylomirabilis sp.
GGACGGAATACCAAATTAATATCGAGCTTATCGATTTTGTTAATCGCCACGACAAAAGGAAGTTTTGCCGCTTCAATGATTTTTAACGCCTCAATTGTCTGCGGCTGGACGCCGTCGTCTGCCGCCACCACCAAAACGGCGATGTCGGCGACTCTCGCGCCGCGCGAGCGCATTACGGTGAAGGCCTCGTGCCCGGGAGTGTCGATAAAAGTGATGCGGCGGTTGAACTCTGCCCCGACTTGTCGGGACTTCGGCTCCTTGAGAGGAGCCTCAGCTTGATAAGCGCCGATGTGCTGGGTGATGCCGCCCGCCTCGGTTGCCACGACGTTAGTCTGCCTGATGTAATCCAAAATTTTGGTTTTGCCGTGGTCAACGTGACCTATCACCACCACCACCGGCGGCCGCGGTTCGGCTTCTTCTTCTTTTCCCAAAATCTGCCTTAATCTTTCTTGGCTGGAAATTTCTACTTCGCTTACCTTTTTTTCTTCCTGTTTTTTTACCTTAAATCCCAAGTCCTCGGCAATGATGCTCGCGGTCGTATAATCGATTTTTTCGTTGAGCGAGGCCAAAATGCCGTTTTTCATTAATTCCTTGATTACTTCGGTTACAGGTTTGCCGAGCCTTGCCGCAAAATCTTTAACGACAATGTAATCGGGAATGCTAATTTCTTTTTCAACCGCCGCGCCGCCGCCTTCTTTAACCTCTTCTTTTTCCAATTCGCTCAACTCGATTTTTTGGATTTTTTCGTATTCTCTTTTTAAAGAAGACCATTTTTGAATGATGTTTTGGGCTGTTCTGTCATCGATTTTTATCGCTCGGCCGCCAATGTCAAAACCGAGCTTGGGCAATATCACCCGGAGCTCTGCCAAGGAAATTCTTAATTTTCGCGCCAGTTCTGCCACGTTCATATATTTAATTGTAACTTTTCCCTCTGAAATAGTCAATCTAAAAACCTCTCCGACTTTAAGTCGGAGAGGTTTTTGTTTTGAAGCCAATCTATTGTTCCATTATTCCTCTGCGTGATTTCCGTGCTGGCGGCCGTTGTTATCCTGATCATCAGGCTCTTCCGAAGAACCGCTCGGTAAGTTATCGGTTTCATTGCCAATCGCCGAGGCTTCGCCCACGCTGTTCCCTTCAAGAATATCGCTAGTTTCTGGTAAATCGCTGTCCTCTGGCAAGCCGGAGTCAAACTTCAACACTTAACTGACTATTTTTACAAAAAATCTCTTCCCTTTTTGGATTAAAACGCCTTCATCGGGTATTTCGGGCGTAAAATAGGGGTCGGTTACAACTTCACCGCTAACCTTGACGCCGCCCTGCTCAACGAGCCGGCGAGCTTCGCTTTTTGACTCCGCCAGCCCGGCTTCGACTAAAATTTCAATCAGCCTTTGGCTGACGACCTTTTTGACGGGAATTTCTTCGGGCGCCTCTTTTTTCTGGAAAACTTGGACGAAGTTTCCCTGCCCTGACTGCGCCGCCCTTTCGTTATGATACAACTTGACGATTTCATAAGCCAAGAGCATTTTAAGGTCGCGCGGATTTTCTCCTTCTCTCAATCTTTTTTCAAATTCTCTGATTTGTTCCATTGGCAAGCGGGTGCACAAAATAAAATAATCAATAATCAATTCATCAATAACGGACATCACCTTGCCATACATCTCGTTCGGCTCTTCGGTAATGTTGATGACATTGCCCCAGCTCGTGCTCATTTTTCGGCCGTCAACGCCTAAAAGCATTTTAGTGGTCAAGACATCCTGCGGCTCCTGGCCGAACGCTTCCTGGATTTTTCTGCCGGCAAGCAGATTGAACAACTGATCAAAACCACCGATTTCAATATCGGCTTTGACCACCACCGAATCATAGCCCTGATAAAGAGGATAATGCATTTCGCGCAAACTGACTTCCTCTCCCTTTTCCCATCTTTCTTTGAAATTCCGGCGGGCAAGCATTTGCTGGACGGAAAACAGTTCCGCCAGTTCGTCTATTTCGCGCGGTTCAAGTTTGCCAATCCATTTGCTGTTAAACCTCACATCAACTTTTCTGATGTCTAAAATTTTTGAAAGTTGTTCGCGGTAAAGCCGCATATTGCTTTCAACCTTTTCTCTGGTTAAAAACGGCCGTTTAGCCAGTTTATCGGACGGGTCGCCGATTTGCGCCGTGTAATCGCCGATAATCAAAATAATGCGGTGTCCCAAATCCTGGAAATCGCGCAATTTCCACAAGGTGGAAGCCCTGCCCAAATGAATGCTGGGGCCTGTCGGGTCAATGCCGTATTTGATTCTCAACTTATTGCCCGAATTCAGCCGCCTGACAAAGCTTTCGTGGACATAAACTTCCTCCACCCCGCGGGAGAGGATTTCTTCAATCTTTTGCTGGTCAACTTTGACGGACATAAATGTTATGCAAATCTACAAATCTTATGCCAATTTTCAAATTGCGAATAAGATTTAATGGGATACTTTTGAATTTAAAATTCGTCGAGGACGCAAAAACCTTTCCCTAAAATTGACAAGAATCGCCAACTTTCTATTCATAACTGTTAAATATCTGCGCGTTTGATAATAATCATCACGCTCTATAACTCTCTTACATTTCAATTCCAAGTTCTGGATAAATTACCAATTCTTGATTCATAATTAAAAATATTCGCAATTTGTAGATTGGCAGGGGATTCGCATTAGTGGCACAACCTCTGTTAATTATAACAAAAATCCTTGACAAATCCAATCTTTTATGTTTAAATACGGAATCTAGAAATAAAACATTTACTGGATTCCCCGATCGAGTCGGAGAATGACAAGATAAAACAGTTCAACCCCGCAACAAGCGGTACTGTTGTGGGGCTTTTACTTGTCAAAAACGCAATTGTTTGATAAGATATAAATAACCGCCACTTTACGCAACTGACTACGCAACTTAACGCTATTTATGATTTTATGATTTGTTCGGCTTCGTCCCGACTTAAAGTCGGGACGAAGCCGAACAACGAAAGCCGAATAAAAAGCCGAACAAATCTGCGTTGAATTGCGTTGTAAGTCGCGTTAAGTTGCTTCTACTAATAAGTTGCTTCTACAAAATATGAAACATGAGGTCAAACCAGCAAAAAAAGAACAAATTAAAACCCCTGAAAACAAGCAGGAGGAAATGATTAAAAAATTGATGGAAGAACTGGAGAAGCAAAAAGCCGAAAACAAACGGCTGAAAAAAGATGTTTTAGAATATCAAAAGAATGGAGTAACGGGTTTAAGAAATCGCCGAGCTTTCTATCACATACTTGAATCTGACATTAAAGAAAACGCTAGAGAATTTTTAGAAGGCATCGAATTATTGGAAAACGACGAGCTGAAAGAAAAAGTGGAAAATTGGAATTTGGAAAAAATAAAAAACAACAAACTCTCCCTTGCCTTGGGCGATTTGGCTTATTTAAAGTTGATAAACGATACGTTGGGGCACGATGTCGGCGATGAATTTCTTAAAAATATTGGCGATATCACGCGCGAAGGACTTGGTTCGCCTGAAATAGGGGTAGCCGAAGAAAAACTAAAAGAAGCGAATTTCATTGCTGCCAGAGCCGGCGAAGGTGGAGACGAATTCTTAGCAATCATTCATCAAAATTTAGAAGATGCCGATAAAACCTCTAAAGAGTTTGGCTTAAAGGTGGATAATAGCAAAATTCAAGCCTTGGAAAAACTGGGTTTGAAACCGCATATAGATATCGGGACAGCCCATCTTAGCGAAGGATTAGAAGCATTTAGAGAATTGGTAGACGCCGGCGCCAAAATCCCCAGCGGCAACAGGACGAGAGAGGTTGAAAATTTAATAGTTAAAATTGCCGATTATCGACAAACTGTTGATAAAATAAAAAATAAATGCCTAATTTTGATGGAAAAACGCGTAAAGACGCCGGGGGTTTATAAAAAACTTAAAGTGAGATCGGCGGGGATAGAAGATGAAGAAATTGATTATTTGCTTTCCGTAAAAAACGGCGGGTTTGAAAAAATATTGGAAGAATTCATAGACAAAAAAGCGGATCAAAATATTGAAGAATTGACCAAGGAGAGCAAGGAACAAATTGACTTAAAACGAAAAATAGTCAAAGAAATTGCCACGCGGAAACGTAATGAATAGAAGCCATTTTACGCCATCACAACGCCAAAAAAAACGCTAACAAAAACAGACCTTCATTTCAAAACAAAAAGGTCTGTTTTTAATTTGGCGTAATATAGCGTAGTTGTGGCGTTTTGTGGCTTCTAAAAATTTTCCATTTAAAGACGCACAGATCGTCCCGACGATACGTCGGGACTCGACTTCTAAAGATTTGACTCCTTAGAAAGGAGGTGATCCATCCGCAGCTTCCGCTACGGATGCCTTGTTCATGTTATTCCCAAATTACTTTGGGGCATGGACTATATCTTCATCCCCGATTCATCGGGGAGCCAACATGTAGTCTCTACGGGGTCATTCCAGAAGACAGATGACAGAGAACAGAATACGGAACTAATTAAAGTTTCTCCATTTTTTAATCAAATTTGTTAATTCTTTAGCGACTATCTTGTATTCTCTCATGAGCGCATCGCATGTTTTCTGTTTAACACGCGTGAACTTGCAAATTTTAGCCATCCTGTGTTTTCCGTCTTCTGTCTTCTGTCCTCTGGAGGAGGACTTCCCTCGGTGTTACCCTTTCCGAAGAGTACGGGAATCGGGCTTCACCGATATAGTTGGATTTCTCATTCTCAATTACTTGAGAAGGTCGCAACAGTTGCAATTTGCAACCACGACTTCGCCCTTATCATCGGATTTACCTTATCCCGCCCTTTTGTTGACATAAAAAATCCAATCATGTTTAACAACTCTGTTTGTTCTTCATTACATCATTTAATCAGAGTCGCATATCAACAAAAGGGCGGGATTCGGGTACCCCCGACTCTCTTGGCGTGACGGGCGGATTGCGATAGTTAGGTTAACTTCGCGTTCCCACGTAGCGTGCGGATTTCCCGCACTACGCGAGCCCCACGATTCATCTGCTCTTTAAGCAGAGACCGTTGGTTTAGTCCTTCGGTCCGATAACACATCGGACTTACTATGACGCAGCTGACTTCTCGTGATTTTCATATACCTAGTTATATCACGAGATCTCCCTGGGTTACCAATGATTCTTTTCCAAACATCCTGATCGAGGTGCTTGATTTAATACTTCCTCATAACTCACCGTATGAGTCGTATCCCTCTTTAATGATCAGGCTGCTTTTTGCTACTAAGGTCCTTCGGTCTTTCCCTCACGGGTGAAGACCTACCCGTTCGCTACGCTCCGATACGGAAATCGGAGGAGTTGGTTTGAACAACTTAGAATCAATGGCTGCCAGGCGCCTTTAATTTTGAGTACAAGACCCGAGAACGTATTCACCGTGCCATAGCTGATACACGGTTACTAGCGATTCCGGCTTCATGAGGTCGGGTTTCAGACCTCAATCCGAACTGAGAGGCCGTTTTTGGGATTTGCTCCACCTTACGGCTTAGCGTCCCTTTGTCGGCCCCATTGTATCATGCGTGTAGCCCAGGATATAAGGGCCATGCTGATTTGACGTCATCCCCTCCTTCCTCCCCGCCCTTTTGGCACTAATCGTTTAATCTGTATTGCAAACCGTCGTCTTAAATCATCAGTAATACCCACATAAAGAAAATCTCCATGCTGACTTTTGATAACGTAAATGTAATGCATAACAAAAGAATTATATCAACAAAATTCTAATGCCAAAAGGGCGGGGCAGTTTTCTGTGACACTGTAACACAGAATAGGGGTTGCGCTCGTTACCCCACTTAAGGGAACACTTCACAGCACGAGCTGACGACAACCATGCAGCACCTGTCCCGACCTTCTTGCGAATTTCTCTTGTTTCCAAGAGATAGGACGTCGGGATGTCAAACCCTGGTAAGGTTCCTCGTTTGTTGTCGAATTAAACCGCATGATCCACCGCTTGTGCGGGTCCCCGTCTATTCCTTTGAGTTTTAGCCTTGCGGCCGTACTTCCCAGGCGGAGTGCTTAACGCGTTAGCTTTTGCGACACTGAAAGGGTCGAAACTTCCAATATCTGGCACTCATCGTTTAGGGCGTGGACTACAGGGGTATCTAATCCCTTTCGCTACCCACGCTTTCGTCCATGAGCGTCAGGAATGTTCTTGCAAGCTGCCTTCGCCTTTGGTGTTCTTGCCGATATCAACGCATTTTACCGCTACACCGGCAATTCCGCTTGCTTCTCCCATCCTCTAGTTTCTCAGTTTTCCCGGCAGTTTTCTGGTTGAGCCAGAAGATTTGACCGAAAACTTAAGAAACGGCCTGCGGACGCTTTACGCCCAATAAATCCGGATAACGCTTGAGGTCTCTGTATTACCGCTGCTGCTGGCCCGCCAAAATTTTTGGCGTGCATTGGACTATATCATCATCCTAATTTTAATAGGAGTTCCACGTGTAGTCTCTGAGGACTCGCCCCGATATTTTCATCGGGGATTGCCTACTGATTGTTATTAACCGCGCCCCAACATTAAGTCGGGATTGCACGGCGGACGATTAATAAGTTTCCAGTATATAGTGGAATTTTCTCTCGCGATATTACTACCGCGACTCTGCGCCTCCAGCCTCGCCAAAAATTTAGGCGGGCTGGCACAGAGTTAGCAACCTCTTATTCCTCTCTTACTGTCAATCGCTCCGCGATTTCCAACGCTGATTTACGCCGATTTAGGCTCGCTCTGCTCGCAACGCCGATTCACGCAGAAAAAATTATCTGCGTTTATCCGCGTCCGTCCCGATAAAATCGGGGCGCTAATCTGCGTTTATCCGCGCAAGGAATCGCGAAGCGACTTCCTCGGAGAGAAAAGCAGTTTACAATCCGAAGACCTTCTTCCTGCACGCGGCGTCGCTCCATCAGGGTTTCCCCCATTGTGGAAGACTCTTGGCTGCTGCCTCCCGTAGGAGTATGGGCCGTGTCTCAGTCCCATTGAGGCGGGTCGCGCTCTCACGCCCGCTATCCGTCATAGCCTTGGTGAGCCGTTATCTCACCAACTAGCTGATAGACCATAGGCCCCTCTCCGAGCGGCTCTTGCGAACCTTTACTCCGAGACTCTTGCGAGGTCGGAGACCATTGCGAATTAGCCATCCTTTCGAATGGTTGTGCGCATCTCAGAGGTGGATTGCCAATGTGTTACGCTCCCGTTTGCCACGCACACAAATCAACACAGATAGAGGTCGCTTTCGCGACACACAAATGTACACAAATTTGTGTTTATCTGTGTGTTCGCCGAAGGCGAACTTTAATCTGTGTCAATCTGTGCCGTTTGACTTGCATGCCTTAGACACGCCGCCAGCGTTCATCCTGAGCTAGGATCAAACTC
>DYHP01000004.1 GCA_020724105.1 Candidatus Methylomirabilis sp.
CAAGTCATAGACATTATTGGTTAAAGGATTGATGGAAGAGGCGAAAGTGGAGGTGGTGGTGTCGCCCTTGAGGGTGGTGTTGTTGACAAAAGCGGTGGTTGAGGAATACAAACTTCTCCACGCCTGGCCATATGTTCCCAAATCATAAGTATTGTTGTCCGTGGCATAAAGATGCTGGAGGTGGGAAGTGGAAGAAGCGCCTATTCCTCCAGACGGGTTTATCCAGCCGAGGATTGTTCCGCCTTCGTTTTGCCATTCAATAAGATTAGCAGATTGCGATGCGACTCGTCTGATGACAATGCCTTTGTAGTTTGAATTGGCAGTGTCAAGGGAAAGGCGGGTTTGGCCGAAAGTGGTGGAAGTGCCGACTCTTAATGCGGCGTTAACGGTAGTGGTGGTGAAAACCGTGGTGTCGGTTTCAATGTTGGAAAGATAAAAATTATTCCATCTCAAAGCGGATGAACCCAAATCATAAGTGTCCGTGATTTTGGGCACGAAGGATGAACCAACGCGGCCGGTGAAAGTCAGGGTGTCTGAAGTGGCGTTGCCCAAAGTGGCATCGCCGTTAACAGTGATGCTGCCGGTAAAAGTGGAGTCGCCCCCGACAGTAAGATGGCGGGTGATTGAAGCGTCATCGCCCACCGAGAGGTCGCGGCCCACGGAGAAATCATATGCCACGCCGCCAAAAGCGCCAGCAGTAACCGTTCCCTGAACCGCAGGCGTGCTGGCTTGTGTAACATAAGTGATGATTGGAGCGGCAGCGCCGGTTTGAATTCCCTTAACCGTGGCGCCTGTGAAATCTACCGTGCCGGTAACGCGGAGTTCCGGCGCCGAAAGAGCGCCAGTCATCACCAATTTTCCTCCCATTTCAAGGGAGCCGTCTTGCTTGACAGTGACGGCGCCGAGTTTGAGGTCGCCATTTTCAATTTCCACCGGTCCTTTGATTCTTAATTTTTCCGCGCCAGCAATGATGCCGCCTTTGAGTTCTCCTTTGATGGTCAATTCGCGGTCAATGGTGGCGGAGTCAAGATTGAGTTTTGCGGCTTTGAGCAAAGTGATGATGTCGGCCGAGGTGAGTTTGGCCGCTTTTTCAATTTCTTTGATTTCTCTAATGATTATAGGAGCCGCCTTGCCTTCGGCAGATATGCCGCGCTCGCCTTCCGCCTCCGCCAAGGCTTCGGTGGACAAGTCGGCTTCGCCAACGCCGGGCAACGCCATTTCTGCGGGCGGTACGCCCTCCTCTGTTGAAACCTCCTCTGTTGAAACTTCGGCGGGCAAGCCGGGCGCGGTTTCTTCCGCGATAGGACTAATAGGACTTATGGGTTTTTCTTTTGTAAACAGAGATACAACTTTGACTTGGATTTTAGATTTTAGATTTGAGGCAACATTGCGCAAGTGGATGAGTCCCGCGGATGGCGCAGAGATTACTTTCTGGAGTCCGCCCTTTAGGGCGGTTTTAACAGATGTAGCCGCATCCTTTAAGCCGTGAGGGACACGCGGGCTAAAGCCCGCGGCTACATTAACTGCTCGCGACTTAAAAGTCGCGGCTACATTTTTGCCCGCCTGAAGACGGGACTCTATTTCTGAACCAACAAAAAGAACACCGCTGCCGATGGATAATTCAACATGGCGGATGGAATCCTCGACTGTCTGCGCGAGATTTAAGATTTTAGATTTAAGATTAAATCTGTTAGTTGGCGGTTGTTGGTTGGCGGTTAGGGGTTGGTGATTGTTGGTTGATGGTTCGGCGGATTTTGCTTCTCCGCTGATTCTCTTCCCAAGCATTAAGAGAGAATCAATCGCTCCCCTGCCGAATTCTTTAAACTTCTGTTTGACTAAACCCGCTCCTTCCTCCATCTCCATCCCCAGAGACAAGACCGCGTTGCCAAGGGTGAGTTCGGTCAGGCGCGCGGCGGATTCAACGCGTTGCGCCGCGGATTTGATAAGACCCATGGGGCCTATAGGACCTGTAGGACTTATAGGACTTGTTTCCGCAGCGGAAACCAAAAAAGGCGACAACAGAATAATCGCCGCAACTAATATGATTGTTGTTGCTTTGCAGATATTAAAATTGATATTAAAATTTTTTATTTTTTCCATGTATATCATGTATATATTATCTTGTACACAATATATATTATAGTATAGCAAATTTATAGCAAAAATCAAGGGAATTCAAGCCCGTCCTGTGGATAACTATTAAGCGCCATTTATGGTGCTCCCCCTACCTCAACATTTTATCCAATATTTTTCTCATCACCTTCACATCCGCCCGACCCTCTGTTTCTTTCATGGTCAATCCGATAAAATACTGAAGCACCTCGACCTTGCCCGATTTATAATCTTGAACTTGTTTGGGATTGTTTTTAATTATGTTTTGGATTATTTCGGCAAGTTTCTCTTCGTCGTCCATTTTGCCCAGCCGTTTTTCTTCCATGATATGCGACGGGTCGGAGCCGGCCAAAAGCATTTCTTCAAGAACCGTCATTGCCGCCTGGCCTGAAATCTGATTTTGGTAAATTAATGTAATAAATTCGGCAAAATTTTCAGGCGAAATCCCCCTTCCCTCCCCCTTTATAAAGGGGGATAAGTGGGGGATTTTATGCTTTTCTATTAAACCGAATAATTTGGTTATTAACCAAGTTGATGTCAATCTAGCGAGTTTCTTTTTATGCTCTTCATTCATAAAATGGGAAATTAAATCTCTTCTTCGTGTTCCGGTTGTGATTTGACCCACTCATAAAGCTCTGATATCACTTTTTCGGTGTAATTGGCGAGGTGTAAGTCGTCGGTTAAAATTTTGGCGTCCGAAGCGTTAAAGCCGTATTCGTCTTGGAATCTCTGGCGTTTGGCAGCGGGCAATTCGGGAATTTTGTTTTTGAGCATCTCTCGAAATTCAATCAAATTAAGCGGCGGGGTGTCGGGTTCGGGGAAGTAGCGGTAATCGTGCGATTCTTCCTTGATCCGCTGCTCCTCGGTGATGCCTTTTGTTTCATTCCAACCGCGCGTTGATTGATACTTTGGCGGTTTGCCTTTTTCAAAAAGTTTTGTTTGGCGGATGATTTCATACTCCAGGGCGCGTTCGACGGCTTTGAAGGAATTAAGATTTTTGATTTCGGTCTTCGGGTTAATAGGTCCTATGGGTCCAATAGGACTTATGGGTCCTAAAGGAGATAAAGAGATGTTGGCGTCAACTCGTAGATGGCCTTTTTCCATATCGGCGGAGGTAATGCCGAGATAGCGCATTATGAGCCGCAATTCCTGAAGAAAAATTTTCGCTTCCTGCGGGGAGCGGATGTCGGGCTCAGTAACGATTTCTAAAAGCGGGGTTCCTGAACGATTGAAATCAATGTATGTAGAAGCCATGTGCAAAAGCTTGGCCGCGTCTTCTTCAAGGTGGACGCGCGCGAGGCGGATTTTAGTAGAAGCAGATTGACGCTGATTGAGTGCGCTGATTAACGCTGAAGAACTCCCTCCCTTACCCTCCCCCTTTTCAAGGGGGAGGGATGGGGTGGGGGATATTTCAAGATAACCTTGCCGCCCAATGGGTTTATCAAACTGTGAAATTTGGTAACCTTTGGGCAAGTCGGGGTAAAAATAATTTTTGCGGTCGAATTTTGAAAAATCCAAAATCCCGCAATTTAAAGATAGTGCGGCGAGCACCGCATATTCTATCGCTCGCTTGTTTGGAACCGGCAACACGCCCGGATGACCCATGCAAACGGGGCAGATGGTGGTGTTGGGGGATTTGTCTTCGCCGGAATTGTCACAGGCGCAAAACATCTTAGATTTTGTTTTGAGTTGGACATGGATTTCTAATCCTATTATTGGAATATAATTCATAAGATAAATAGGACCAATGGGACTAATCGGCTTTACTTGCTTGTAAATCTCTAAATAAAATGACCATGCTGATTATAAACAGCGGAACAAAAAGAGCGTTGATGTAGATCGAGCCGAACAATTTGGCGAAATCCGCAAAGTAAGTCACAATTTTGTCGGCGCTTACAACGAGATATTCTTGAGTCAGTTCAACAAGATTTATAAAAATTTGCGACACCGCCCAGTTGAACATTGACCATAAAATAGTTGGAACAAAAATCCTCAGTAATACCGGCCAGAAACGACCCTTGACCAAGACCTTACTTTGAATAAGAGAGTTCTTAATTCCATTCCCACCGCTTCCACCGTTTCCGCCTCCGAAGCGGAAACGACCACCTTGGAGGTGGAAATCCAATATTGCGAAGTATATGGCAAAAGCGAACCAGACGCTAAAAATTATGCCGGGCACAATCAAGAGAATGAGACCGGCAATTTGAATAAGGCTGACAATTACGGCAATTAAAAGCACCTCAAACCACAGAGATAAGGCGGCCTTGAACTCGTTCTTAATAGACACGGAGCTTGCGGAACTTGACACGATTGCGGGAGCGCTAAAGCGACTTAACTGTTTATCAGCAACTCTAACAAGCACTATGGTTAGAAGTATGGTTAAAATGAGAACACAAAAACCGACGACAATGCTTACCGCCATGCCGGCAATTCCCGCATATTTCAAAGTATTGAGCAATAAGCCGATGGCGCCGATCGGCACGGTAATCAAAAAAATGAGCAAACTCAGTTTCAAATAAGTGCGGAGGTTTTGGCTGTATAAAGTCCAAGTGTTGGAAATGAGATTTGAGAGAGTTATCATATGTTTAATAACACTGAACTCACAGAACATTACACGGAATAACAACGAAGTTTTCCGTGTGGTTCTGTGTTAAGTTCAGTAGATTCGGTGATAAAAAGTTTCTATTTATAAATATAATTTTTTAATGTTTTTATCGCTTCTTCAACCATTTCTTTGGGCGGTTTTGACGCGTCAAGATAACAAACGTCGCTGCCGTATTTTTTTATTAAAAATTTGAACCATTGCGATTTGAATCTGGTGTGAATCTTTTTCTGAAACGCCAATTTTTCAAAAATCATCTGGTCATGCTTTCCAACGCGTTTTCGAAGGCGCGCCATAGCAATCTCCGGTTTGATGTCGGCAATAAACAAAACATCGGGCGACCAGCTTAGAGCCAATGAATTTCCTTCAAATTTTATAACTTTTTTTATGGAAATTTTTCCGTTTTGAATCGGCTGATAAATCAGCGAGGTGGCAACGCCTCTGTCTTGAATTATTATTTTTCCCATTTTGAGCGCGGGAATCAAAATTCTGCGGTATAAAACCGCGCGGTCGATTGAAAACGCTTGCGCGGTCATCTCGGCGGAATATTTTTCCGCCGCGCTGTCGTGAATCAATTCCTGCCTAATTGCTTCGCCGACCCAAACGGAAGTCGGTTCCGCCGACAAAATGACATCCGCTTCAAGAACTTTGTGAAGTTCGGGGTAAGTTTTGTGTTTTTTCCAATAATCTTTCAAATCAAAAATTTTCAGGTTACTTTTTTTGAACCATTCCGACACGCCGGCAATTATCGTGCTTTTGCCCGAACCGTCGATGCCGTCGATCATGATAAATAAACCCGTGTACTTATTCCTGCTTTTTGACATATAGAGAATTATAACACAAAAATAAAAAAAATCCCATAAAACCTATAGGACCTTATAAGACCTTTAGGACTTATAGGACTAATAAAAACCGGTAGAGCCGATGCCGCCGCGCGAATTATTTTTATTTTCTTTCGTCTCTTCCAACTCGGCTCTTTCTATTTTCACCAGAATCGCCTGGGCGAGCCGCTCCCCTCTTTTTATTTCCGCTTCTTTGTCGCTGAAATTAAAAAGTTCAAGTTTTATTTCATCGTCCGGTCCGCAATAATCTTGATCCAAAATCCCCACGCAATTCGCCAAAGTCAGTCCCTTTTTGACGGGCAAACTGCTGCGCGGAGCGAGCATTAGCATGAAACCGGGCGGAACTTCAACGATTAAATTCGCCGGCGCGATTTTAATTTCTTTCGGCTTTATAACAATGTCTTCGCGGGAATATAAATCAAACGCGACAGAACCCGAAGTTTGGTATTGAGGGGCCGGCAAAGAGGGATCGATAAGGTGGATTTTTAGTTTCATAAACAGGTCTTATAAGCCTGCCCCGTAGTTCCCGACTTGTCGGGATACTGCGGGGTCCTATTGGTCTTATGGGCCTCATGGGACTGATATAATTAAACGGCGATTTTTATTGACGGGCCCATTGTTGAAGAAATGTAAGCGCCTTTTATAAACTCTCCTTTTGAAGAAGACGGCTTTGCTTTTTTGATTGCCGAAATCAAGGCCTGAAAATTGCCGACAAGTTTGCTGTTGTCGTGCGAGATTTTTCCGAAAACAACGTGCACGTTGCCAGCGGCGTCGTTTTTGAAATCAACCTTGCCCGCCTTTTGCTCGCTGACCATCTTTTTGACGTTGGCGCCGACGGTATCAAGTTTGGGATTGGGCATCAAACCTTTCGGACCCAAAATCTTCGCGATTTTGGCAAGTTTGGGCATTATTTCCGGCATTGCCACCGCCACGTCAAAATCGCATTTTTTTGACAAAGCGATTTGGGCAACCAACTCCTCGCCGCCAACGATATCCGCGCCGGCGTCTTTTGCTTCTTTTTCTTTGTCAGGCGAAACAAAAGCAATGACTTTTTTCGTTTTGCCCGAGCCGTAAGGCAGCGCCACGCTGCCGCGGACGCTCTGCTCGCTTTTTGAAACGTCAATGCCCAAACGAAGATGCAATTCCAAAGTCGCGTCAAATTTAGCGTAAGAAGTTTTTTTTGCCAAATCAACGGCCTCTTCCAAGCTGTACACTTTCTTCGGGTCAATTTGTTTTAATGACTCTGTATACTTTTTACCATGCATATAATTTAAACCAAAAATTAAAAACCAAAAACCAAAACTAATCTACAACCTCCAAGCCCATCTGCCTTGCCGTGCCCTCGATCATCTTCATTGCCGCCTCAACGTTGTCGCAATTGAGGTCGGGCATTTTCTTTTCGGCAATCTCGCGGATTTGGGCGCGGCTAACTTTGCCGATTTTGTCTTGCGGCGGCTTTTGCGAACCTTTTTCAACGCCGGCCGCCTTTTTTAAAAGTTCGGCCGCCGGAGGGGTCTTTAAAACAAACGAGTAAGTTCTGTCTTCGTAAACGGCAATCACCACCGGTATAATGTCGTCTCCCAGATTCTTGGTTTTTTCGTTGAATCGGCTGCAGAACTCGGAAATGTTGAGTCCGTGCTGACCCAGCGCCGGACCGACCGGCGGAGCAGGAGTCGCTTTGCCGGCGGGAATCTGGAGTTTGATATGTGTTTTTACTTTCTTGGGCATAAATTTCTGATAGGACTGATAAGTCCAATAAGACCAACGGGTCTCATAGGATTAAAGTTTTTTAATTTGCAACGAATCCAATTCCACCGGCGTCTCTCTGCCGAACATGCTGACTATTACTTTTACTTTGCCTTTTTCCTGGTCGATTTCCATAACCTTGCCTTCAAATCCTTTTAACGGTCCGTCGGCGATTTTAATCGCCTGCCCCACGGATACATCGATATTGTATTGCGGGGCTTCAACCGCCATTCTTTTCTGCAAATTTTTCATTTCTTCCTCGGAAACCGGGGTCGGCGTATTGCCAGTGCCGATAAAACCGGTGACATTCGGCGTGTTGCGCACCATATACCACGAATCGTCGGTTACGAACATCTCAACCAAAACATAGCCGGGGAAAATCTTTTCTTCCACGAGTTTTCGTTTGCCGTTTTTGATTTTAATCTTCTTTTCCTTAGGAACGATGATATTAAAAACCTTGTCGCCCATGTCATACGACTCGATTCTTCTTTTTAAATTTTCGGCGACGTTTTCTTCGTAGCCGGAATAAGTGTGGATTGCGTACCAGCGCCTGCCGTATTGCGTTATTTGTTTAGGCATATTAAAATGTCGCTTTTCAATAAAACAAATAAGTCCTATAAGACGAATTCTAATGCTTTGGAAAAAATATAGTCAAGGAAACCAATGAGCGCCGCGATGCCCAAACTGACGCCAACCACCATCAGGGTATAATTTTTGGTTTCCCGGCGGCTCGGCCAAATAACTTTGTTCATCTCGGCTTTTGATTCTCGGATGTAATTAAATAATTTGTTTAACATAATTTTATCTTAAAAAAGCCCTCTTGGGCCGCAGCGATACTATAGCCAGTATAGAATAGATATGAAAATCTGTCAATAGTCTTTTAGAAACTTCTTGATTTCCCCCGCCGCCTCTTTGTAATTCTTCACCCACTTAATATTCCGATTTCTTCTAAACCAATTCATTTGGCCTCTTACGTATTTGTGGGTGCGGAACTTGATTTTCTGCCCCGCTTCTTCAAGAGTGGTTTTGCCATTCATATAGTCGAGAATTTCTTTGTAACCAATGCCCGATAGGGCGGGGATTTTGGAAATTAGTTTTATAGAAATTGGAAATTGGTTATGGAAAGCAGAAACTGAAAATTGGTTTTTTCCATTTTCTATTTTCTGTTTTCTATCACTAATTTCTAATTTCTGAACAGCTATTTTCTTTTTAAAATAATCAATAAGACATTTCGTTTCCCCCACCAATCCTTGTTTAATCATCTCCTCAACCCTCGCATCTATTCTTTTGTACAACTCATGCCTGGGGACTTTAATTCCTATCTGCAAAGTATTAAAGAGCGGTTTTTCGGGTACCCGAAATACATTCTTCTTTTGTAAAGAGGAGTTAATGGGGGTTATGTTTTGGCGTTCGGCGGCGTTGTTGTGGCGTTTTTTGGCTTCTACTAAAACTTCCAACGCGCGAATAATGCGCCTCTTATTTTCTAAATCAACGATTTTAGGCGCCGCCGGGTCTAATTTTTTTAATTGTTTAATTAAAATTTTTAAATCTTTTTTTTCCAATTTTTTTCTAAGCTTCCAGTTTGGAGGAACTTTGGGAATTGCCAAATTTTCACTTAAGGCGTGGAGATAAAACGCCGTGCCGCCGCAAATGATAGGAATTTTTCCGCGGCAAATTATATCGCGCGCAATTTTGGTTGCCATTTCTTTGAATTCAGCGACGGAGAAAATCTGGTCGGGTTCAAGAAAACCGATTAAATAATGTTGAATGCCTTTGTATAAACAAGGAGTAGAAGCCAGTTTTGCGCCATCACTACGCCAATTTACGCCAGCAACCCTCTCATTTTCAGGTACCTGAAAAATATTATGTAAAGGGGAGTTAGCGGGGGTTGTGTTTTGGCGTTTGGCGGCGTTGTTATGGCGTTTCGTGGCTTCTATGCGCGGGGCGGCTGTGCCGATTTTCATCCCTTTGTAAATTTGCCGCGAGTCGGCGCCGATAATTTCGCCGTTAAATTTTTTGGCGATCTTAATAGCGAGTTCAGTCTTGCCGCAACCCGTCGGGCCAGTGATAATAATAATTCTTTTCATAAGATGAATAGGACAAATAAGTCCAAGCAGTCCGATAGGACGAATGGAAGGAATGGGATTATCTATTGATTAAATCGTTTAATATCCGCCAGCGACGTTTTTTCACCTCGCGCGGAATATCATCTGGGAAATTTTTATAAGCGAACGTTCTGCTTCGCGGCGAGTACATAGAGATATAAGCGATGTTGAAACCGACTTTTTTGCAAAGTTTTATGGTGTTCTGAAATTGTTTTTCCGTTTCGCCGGGAAAGCCGACGATAATGTCCGTTCCCAACTCAATGCTGGGTTTTGCTTTTCTCACTTTTTTTATGATTTTTAAATAATCTTTGGCAGCATATTTCCGATTCATTGTGCGCAAAATTTTATCATCGCCGGATTGAACCGGCAAATGCAGATAATTTACCATTTTTGGCAATGCCAAAGCTTTTATTGTTTCATCGTTCATATAACGAGGATGAGGGGCGGTGAAGTGAAGTCGTTTTAATCCTTCTAATTGATTCAATTCCCATAACAGAGCGGCGAAATGATTTTTAAAAGGATCCTTTTTAGAAAAATTTTCCGGGTCGGGAGCAACCCATTTATTAACAATCTGGCCGAGGAGAATTATTTCTATCGCGCCTTCGCGAATCAATTTTTTCGCTTCGCGCAAAATTTCTTTAAGCGGCCTGTTATATTCCCTGCCGCGCGCGTAAGGCACAACGCAATAAGAACAAAACTCATTGCATCCAGTTTGAATCGTGAGGTAACGGGAGGTGGCAAAGTCGGATCTGGGCAAGATAGACAAATAGTCGCCTGCGCTGCAAATTTTAGAAATTGGTTGTTTAGAAATTGGAAATTGGTTATGGAAAATAGAAAGTGGAAATTGGCTTTTGCTATTTTCTATTTTCTGTTTTCTATTACTAATTTCTATTTTCCATAAAGCTAATTTCTGCGCCAAAGATGGCAATTCATCTATTCTGAAAAAAAGGTCCGCGCCGAAAAGTTTTTTGCGGATTTTCCCATCTTTATCGCGGCCGACCAGACAGCCGGTAACGGCGATAATTGGTTTAGAGGCCAGCGTTTTTGTAGGGTTGTTATGGCGTCTTGTGGCTTCTACTAACCCGAATACCCTGTCTTCGGCCGTTTGGCGAACCGAGCAGGAATTTATAACGATAAAATCGGCCGAATTTTTGTCTTTGGCTTTTTTCATCCCCATTTTTTCCAAAACTGCGGCAATTCTCTCGGAATCATTTTTATTCATCTGACAGCCGTATGTAACTATGCAGTATTTCATATTCATTCGGTGTTGTTCCGTGTAATATTCCGTGTGTTCAATGATAAAATGTTTTAACACAGAACCAATCTGAACCATACACCGAACTACACGGAATTATTTATAAGTATGGTATACTATGTTTGACAAAAATTCAAGAATTTGGTATAATAGGGTGTAAGAATTGAGATTAAAAATTTGGCTCAATTTACTACAAAATAACACTAAGAACCGCGAATAGGAACGCTAAAAACCGCGAAAATTTTGTGGTGCTTCGCGTCCCTTATTCGTGGTACTTCGCGTCATCTATGGAAAAATTTGAAACTCAAAAAACGAAACTGGAACAAGAGAGCCTTTCAAGCGAATTGGCAGAATTAAAAATGAGGGAGCAAGAAATGCGCGAACGGCTTAAAAAACTCGGGGAAACCATTGCGGAAAAAGAAAAACAGGCAGCCGAGGCGCAATCGCTTGAAGAAAGCAAAAAAGCGATTCAAAGAGGAAAATTCAAATTGCTCCAAGAAGAATGGGCCGAAAGAGCAAGGGCGAAAGAGGAAGAAAAATCAATGAGGGAAAAAGAAGCGCTGGCAAAAAAGGAGAAGCAAAAAGCGCAGGCAAAAGAGATATTGAAAAAATTCCTTGAAAAAGAAGAAGAAAAGAAAAAAGAAGTTTTAATTGACGAGGCGGAACAAGAAAAATTGATTCATGAGGCCCTGCGTGACCGCGAGGCCGAACGCTTATTGCGAGAATTTCCCGCCCGGGCTGATTTGGAATTGGCCATGAAACAAACGCGCGAAGAACTCAAAAAACCAAAAGAATTAGAAATAATGGAAATAAAATATTTTGAAGGAGGCGAATTGCCCGAAAAAGTTGAAATAGATCTTTTGACAGATTCGAAAAGGCTTGAGGCTGAAGCCGAAATTTTGGCAAAACAATGCCTAGAAACGGAAAAACAATTAAACGAAAAAGGTGTTGACGTAAATAAAATGGAACTCTCATTGACCGAAAGAATGAAATTATCCATTAAATCTTTGTTTAATAAAAAATTAAGAAGTCTGTACAGAAGTTTCGAGGCGGCGCGTATGGCAGAAGACTCTAAACGTTTTGAAGCGCAAAGACTGCGCCTTGCCGCGACCAAGCCGGCCGATTACATAAAATTGACGGCGGAAAAAGCTATGCGCGACATAGCCAGAAGACACGTTAAAAAATCAGAGAGGTTAAAACAGTCGTCTACGTCGCCCTTGGGCTGGGTGAAACGGGTTTAGTTATAGAGTTCACAGAGTTATTAAAAGAGCCCCGACCTTAAGCCGGGGTTCTTTTAATAGGACCAAATAAGTCCGATAGTCCCAATTGGACTTATTTTTTTAATGTGTCCTTGAAGTTTTTTCCCGCTTTGAATTTCGGTACGATGACGGGTGGGATGGTGATTTTCTCCGAAGGATTTTGCGGGTTCACGCCAATGCGACCCTTTCGCTGTTTTGCGGAAAACGTGCCAAAACCGACCAAGGTCACTGTCTCTCCCTTTTTAACCGTGCCGACAATCAAATCAAGCACACCGTCAAGCACCTCTTCTATCTTTGATTTGGACAAATCGTGTTTTTGGGAAAGCAAATCGATTAACTGCGCTTTGTTCATATAAATCGCTACTTTACGCAACTGGCTACGCAACTGAACGCCATTTATTTATGCGTCAAGTTGCGTTGTAAGTCGCGTTAAGTTGCTTCTAAATTTATTTAACTCCTTTAAACAATGGCCCCAGGACGTCCAAGAGTATTCCTCCCAAACTGCCAGCCATGCCTAAAAGTGAAATAGCAATTATCGCAAGGCCTATTAGTTTCCAAAAAGTTCTTGTCCCGCCGTACGTGCCGAGATGCTGTTCCGCCCAATCGACAGTGCCGAAATTCTGGACTATCCAGTTTGATTTCCAGATGAGCAAAAAACCGGCGATAAGACCCAAAATGCCTAAAATATACTTCATACATTTAGTTTCCATAGTTTCCACTTCGGAGGTGGAAATGGGTGATTAGGGACTCGAACCCCAGACCTTCTCGGCTTGCCCGCCCACCAATCTAGACCGTGGTGGGCACTGTAGGACTTGAACCTACGACCCCTTCGGTGTAAACGAAGTGCTCTTGCCGCTGAGCTAAGTGCCCAGATTGGTGGGAGGGTGAATAAACGAGACGCTCTAACCAGCTGAGCTAAGCACTCGTTCCTATACACCTTGAATTACGAAACGCAGTTATACCTGAGCCTGTCGAAGGCGTCACTGTATAATGAAGCCAAAATTTTACCCTTCGACAGGGCTCAGGGAATAAAATTTTGGCTATTTCGTAATTCAAGGTGTATATATTTCCACTTCGGAGTGGGAACGATGATTGCTGGTGCCCGAGGTGGGATTTGAACCCACACGACCTTGCGGTCACATCCCCCTCAAAGATGCGAGTCTCCCAATTCCTCCACTCGGGCTCACCGAGGATGAACAGTCGTCCCCGAAGCCGAACAAAAACTAAAACAATCTCCCCCTCCCCACAATAAACCTAATTTTTTCCTCCGCCATCCCTATTTCAAAAACTTTATCTTCCATTTTTGCTTTATCGACATATACCGCAACACCGCTTTCAGATTCAATCCTGATTTTATTCACCGTCAAATGGCTTTGCCGCGCCGCATTTGCCTTGCCGCCAAACCACCATCTGACTTTGCCGAAAAACGACGGCGGCGAAGTGGAAATGAACAAGTCCAATTTTCCGTCCCGCGGATCCATAAAATCATACTGCAAGGAAGCCGCTTCTTCGCTAAAAGAGGTATTGCAAATCGTTATGTTTCCCATTTCCTTGGGGACCAAATTAAAACTTCCGTCGCACCGCATCTTATTTAACGTCTTCGGTATCGTAACAGAGGAAAAAAAATACTTGCCGTTCCCCGACTCATGCCGGGACCCGCCCGGGGTGGAAATTTTGCCAATGTCTATTTTTTCAACGATTCGCGCCGACAAGGTATCGCATGACAGAACCCCTTGCGGAATCCCCAAAAATTTGGCGATATCGCTTTCACCGCCGACTGGAATAAGCCCGAAGGTAACGGAAAAATCGGGAATGACTTTAATCGCTTCGCGGAATGTGTTGTCGTTTCCGACGATGACGACAGTTTTGGCTCCTTTTTTGACCGCGGATTTTAAAATATCCTTAACGGTCTTGAAAACCGAAACCCTTTCAATCGGTCCCGTAATGCCCAAATCGGTCAGATAACTTTCGATTTCTGACATTTCTTTTTCGTATTTTCCCTCGCCCAAATATGAATCGTAAAGATAAAAATACATATACTACAATATTGCTTACACTATTCTATTCTTCTTTCTCTTTCTTATTCTTCTGCCCCGCGACTTCGCCGATGACGCATTTGCCGACCAATCTCGCGCCCGCCTCGATTGCCAGCACTTGGGCGTTAATGTCGCCGGTAATTTCAGCCGTCGGACCAATCTCGACTTTTTCGGCGACGCTTATGTCGCCCTTGACATAACCGGCGATGGTCGCGTTGCGCGCGGCGATATTTGCCTGAATCGCGGCGTTTTCGCCGATGAGAATATCGGCGGTCGTTTCAATGTTCCCGACAACCTCGCCTTCGATAACCACCCTGCCGGCGCTTTTAAACTCGCCTTCAAGGCGAACCCCTTGGGCTATAATCGTATCTCCCCCCTCGGATCCTTTGCTAAACATATATTTAAAATTCCTAATTCCCAATTTCTAATTCCTAATAAAATGCCAAATTATAAAGTTCAAATTATCCCGGCAACGAAGTTGCCTAGGGAATTTGATACAATTTGGATTTTGACATTTGGATTTTTATTAGGCCTTAGGTGAATTAGGTGAATTTGATCTTCTATTATAAGAATGGCCGCCAATTACTAATTTACCTTAATCATCATAAAAAATCAATGTCTATACTCGTTGAAGCGGTTTTATCCCCAACAACTTCATCCCTTGTTCAAACGTTTCGGCTATCTTTTTTATAAATAAAATGCGTTGCGTTCTGACGGATTCCGGGGCGTTAAGGACCGGCGTTGTTTCATAAAAATCATTAAATTTTTTTGCCAAATCATAAAGGTAAAGCGCCAGGTCTGAAGGGTCGAGATTTTTAGCGGACAACTCTATTGTTTCCTCATATTTGGCAAGATGCATTATCAAATTATTTATAGAAGCCATCTTTACGCCATCACCACGCCAATTTACGCCAGCAACCCTCTCATTTTCAGGTACCTGAAAAATATTATGTAAGGGGGAGTTGGCGGGGGTTGTGTTTTGGCGTTTGGCGGCGTTGTTATGGCGTTTTTTGGCTTCTACGAGAATGCTCTGTGTTCTGGCATAGGCATATTCCAAATAAACGCCTGTTCTGCCCAACAAACTGACCGATTCCTCCGGCCTAAAAAGCAATTCCGATTTTGGGTCAACCTGCAAAATATAAAATTTCAGCGCCGCCAAAGCCAAATTTTTAATAGAAGCCATCTTTACGCCATCACCACGCCAATTTACGCCAGCAACCCTCTCATTTTCAGGTACCTGAAAAATATTATGTAAGGGGGAGTTGGCGGGGGTTGTGTTTTGGCGTTTGGCGGCGTTGTTATGGCGTTTTTTGGCTTCTATAATTAGCATTTTCTCTAATTGTTCAATCAAATCATCGGCATCCACCCTTGCGCCTTCCCGCGATTTTAATTTTCCTTCGGGCAAAAGAACGAGGCCGTAATTTAAATGGAATAATTTTTCCACAAAAGGCGCGCCAACAACTTCAAAAATTTTAAACAATTGCTTGAAATAATAATCCTGTTCGGAAGCGACAATATAAATCATTTTGTCAAATTTAAAATCCTTCGCTCTCTGAAACGCAAGTTCAATGTCATTTGTGGCGTAAACCGATGTGCCGTCGGCGCGCAACACGACCTTGTTTGCCAAACCGAACTTCGCCAAATTCGCGATAATATTGCCTTTTTCGTCTTTTTTCAAAAATTTATTTTTAAAATATTCCGCCGCTCTTTTCTTCGCTTTTTTATAAATTTGACTTTCAAAATAAATTTTGTCGAACTTTATGCCCAAATTTTTAAATGTTTCGTCAAACCCCCGAAGCGCCCAGTTGTTCATTTTTTTCCACAACGCGACAGTCGGCTTGTCGCCCGCCTCCCACTTTTTTAACAATTCGTACGCCTCATTTAGAAGCGACGGATTTTCTTTGGCTTTTTCACCGAATAAAACATAGTACCGCCCGACGAACGCGTCGCCTTTTTCGGTTTTAGATTTAAGATTTAAAATTTCAGATTTGAATTTTTCTTCGGATTTCGGACCTGTTCCGTAGCGTCGCGAAGCGTCTGCTTCGGGGTTTCGAATCTCGGATTTCCGCTGCGAAGCAGTGGCTGGCGTTTCGCCATAACCAAATTTCTGGTAAGCAAGCATTGATTTGGCAATGTGGATCCCGCGGTCATTGACCAACGAGGTGCGGATAACTTTCGCGCCCCGCAATTCCAATATATTGCTTAACGCCTCGCCCAAAAGACCGTTCCGGACATGACCCAGATGAAGCGGTTTGTTGCTGTTGGGAGAAACGTATTCTATTACCACCTTTTTAGATTTAAGATTTAAGTTGTCAGATTTAAGTTGTTTTTTTGTTAAAATTTCTCCGGCGATCTTTTCTTTATCCAAAATAAAATTTAAATAAGGACCCGCGATTCTGATTTCTTTTATATAAGGGTTCTTGGCGATGAAATCTTCCAATTTATTTTTGAGTTCCTCCACCTTAGTTGTAAGTTGTAAACCGTGGCACGGCAGCGCCAAATCGCCCATTTCGGGTTTGGGCGGGTACTCAAAAACATCAGCCGTTATTGGCGATGGCAAGTGCTTATTAATCTCCTCTGCCAGATTTTGTTTCAGGGTCTTGAGAGAGAACATGTCCTATCAAATTTTTAATTTTAAATTTTTAATTTTTAAACTGGGTTAAAAATTAAGCCAATAAAAATTTAAATAAAAATTAAGAATTAAAAATTGAAAATTACTATTTATATTATACTCCTCTTGCCAAAATTATCAATATGTGCTATACTTCTATTTAGATGAATATTTAAGCAAAAAATCGCTGCTCTTAGAATCATAGATGGCACTACTTATTGGAATGAAAGTAAAGAAAGCGTATTCTTATGAATTTTTTCTCAAATTTGAAACTTAATCTCCCAAGACGAAAAACTCAAACTTCATCTCTGAAACTCTTCAAGAGGGCGAATTTTTAATATGGAAATCTTAATCGTCTTAATACTGGCCGCGGCCTGCGTCGGCGGTTTTTTGGGTTATTTAATCAGAAGCGAGGTGGCTAAAAGAAGGGCGGCGAGCGCCGAGGCGCGCGCGGGAAAAATCATAAGCGACGCCAAAACTCGAGCCCAGGAATTTTTAATAAGAACAAAAGAAAAAGGGCTGCAAATCATTGAGGAAGCCAAGAAAGAAGAAACCGAGAGAAGAAAAACATTGCTTGAACACGAAAAAAGATTGGAAAAAAGAGAATCGCTCTTTGACCAAAAACTTTTGGAATCCCAGGAAAAGCAGCAAAAACTGCAGGACAAACTGCGCGAAATCGAGGAGATAAAATTAAAAATAAACCAATTAAAAGACCGAATATTGGGGGAATTGCAAAGGATTTCATCGCTTAGCGTGGAGGAGGCCAAGCAAGAAATTTTGAAACGCGTGGAAGACGACGTGAAAGACGAAGCGCTTTCAAGAATCAGGAAACTTGAACAGACCGCGGCGGAAGAACTTGAAAACAAAACAAAAGAACTGATTGGCGATATCTTGCAAAGAGTGGCGATTTCGCACGCTGTGGAAATCACCACCACCAGCGTTAATTTGCCCAACGACGAAATGAAAGGAAGAATTATCGGCAAAGAAGGCAGAAACATCAGGACCATAGAACAATTAACCGGCACCGAACTTATTATTGACGAAACGCCGAACACAATAACCGTTTCAAGTTTCTCCCCCATCCGCCGCCAAATCGCCAAACGGGCGCTCGACAAACTCATTGCCGACGGCAGAATCCAGCCGGCGCGCATTGAAGAAGCGATTGACATCTCCAAAAAAGAATTGGCGATAGAAATTAAAAAAGCCGGCGAAGACACTTTGTATTCTTTGGGGCTTGAAATCGCGGGATACGACCCAAAGCTCATCCAAATCTTAGGCAGATTGAAATTCAGGACAAGTTACGGACAAAATGTTTTGCAGCACTCAATCGAAGTGGCGTACTTGTCCGCGCTTTTGGCCCAAGAATTGGGGCTCAACGCTTCATTGGCGAAAAAAGGCGGTTTGTTCCATGACGTCGGCAAGGCGGTTGACCAGGAAGTGCAGGGAACTCATCCTGAAATCGGCTATAATATTTTGAAAAAATTCGGCCTTCCCGAAGACGTCGCTTATTGCGCCTTGGGACATCATGAAGACAAGCCAAAAACCATTGAAGCGATATTGGTGAAAACCGCCGATGCCATATCGGGCGCGAGGCCGGGCGCGCGCAAAGAAACGCTTGAACAATACATCCAAAGGTTGGAAGATTTGGAAAAAGTCGCCACCGGTTTTTCGGGCGTGGAAAAAGCCTACGCCATCCAAGCCGGCCGAGAAATCAGAGTTTTCGTTAAACCCGACCAAATCGACGATTTGTCGGCGTTTAATTTGGCTCGCGACATTGCCAAACAAATAGAAACGGAATTAAGATACCCGGGCGAAATCAAGGTGACGGTCATCAGGGAAACCCGCGCCATTGAATACGCGAGATAATAAGACCTTTAGGACCTATAGGACCCATTAGTCCGATTGGACTCATAAGATTTAATTTATGACCATATTATTCTTCGGCGACATAATGGGCAAAATCGGCCGCAAGGCCGTAGAAAAAATAACGCCCAAGTGGAAAAAGAAATACAAACCCGATGTTATCATCGCCAACGGCGAAAACCTGGCGCACGGCATTGGCATTACCGAAAAAACGGCGCGCCAAGTTTTTGACGCGGGCGTTGATTTTTTAACCGGCGGCAACCACACTTTTGATAAAACAAGCGACCTCTATATATGGAACGACGAAGTTTTTGAAAAAAAATTGCTTCGTCCGGCGAACTTAACCCCCCTAATCCCACCCCTTATTTTAAGGGGGGGCAAGGAGGGATTACCGGGCGAAGGGGTGAAGATAATTGATGTTAAAGGAAATAAATTAATGCTTATCAATCTAATGGGTAGAGTGTTTTTCAAAGAAGAATACCTGGACCCGTTTAAAATGATGAATGAAATCTTGAAAGACAAGCCCAAAGACATTAAATGCGTTATTTTGGATTTTCACGCCGAAGCGACATCGGAAAAAAACGCTTTGGGCTGGTATTTGGACGGGGGAATTTCCGCGATAATAGGCACGCACACGCACATCCCGACAGCCGACGCGAAAATCCTGCCGCAAGGCGCCGCTTACATCACCGACGTCGGCATGGTCGGCGCCAGAGATTCGGTGCTCGGCGAGAATAAAGATGCCATTATTAATGCTTTTTTGACTGACAGCGGATTTAAACATGACATTCCGGAAAAAGGCGAAGCGATAATCGGCGCGGTTTTATTGAAAATCGACGAAAAAACCGGCAAGGCGAAAAAAATTGAGAGATTGGAAGAGACAATTAAAATTTAACTGGACTTATAAGTCCTATAGGTCCTATAAAATAAATACCCCCGATAAAATCGGGGGTATTTTAGATTTAACTCTTCTCACTTGGTAATTCTTCTCACTTAGGAGAGGTTTGCCTAAATATCAGCGGAAATCAATTCCATTAATCTTTCGCGCTCCGCAAGAATGCAGGCGATTTTATCAAGTTCGCGCTCGCGCTTTTTCAAAATCTTTTTGGCCTTTTTGTAGCACTTTTTGATGATTTTTCTTACTCCGTCCTCTAAAACCGTGGTTTTTCCAACCATTTTTGTTCTCCTTTTGCCCCGAATCACACAGGGTTCGGGGTAACCCTGCACTCCGCGCGCTGTGGGGTTAAATTTTTAAAGCGCTTTCATCTAATTTAAGAATAATGGATTGGGGCGCTTTGTTAATTAAGAATAAAAAATCCTTGTTGTTTTTCTTAACATTGTTTTTCTTGATAATTGACTCGCTTTCTACAATCTGATAAAGTTAAATTAACGCAAAAAGCACCTTAAAAACCTGAAAATAAAGAGAGGAGTTGAACAATGGATAAAAGAAAACTGGAAGCCAAAAGTTTAAGAAGGACTATTGACCCAAAAGACCTCGAAGGCAAGAATGTTGAAGAAGATATCATCGGCCAGGAAAGAGTCAAAAGAGCTCTCGGGCTTCTTGAAATCAAAGGCAAGGGTTACCATCTTTTCGTGGCTGGGCCCGCGGGCACTGGGAAAACAAAACGGGTCTTGGCGGAACTCGAAAAAATCGCTTCGACAAAACCGACGCCGCCAGACCTCTGTTACGTTGAAAATTTTTCGAAACCGGACGAACCGCGTCTCATTGTTTTTCCCGCGGGCACGGCGAAAAAATTCGCCGAAGACCTGCCGCATGCAGTAAATATCGTTCAGACAAGAATCGCTCTGGCAGAAATGGAGCCTGAGTTTACAAAGGCCCGCGACCTCATTAACATCCATGTTCAGGCGGAACTTGAAAAAAAACTGCAAAAATCCAAGATTATCAAAGAAGGGAAAGCAAAAAACATCCGCCTCATTTTCACAACGCCGGGAAAATTTATCGTCTCGTTTGAAACCAAGGATGGAACAGTGGAAGTTAAGTTAGAAGATTTCTACGACGACCACAACAAGGCAAACGCGGTAAAACAGGATTCGGAAATGACCGAGGAAATGAAAAAGCAAATCACCGAAGACCTGAAAAACAAATACTGCGGCAGATTTGAAGAAATCGCTGAATTTATATGGGTCGTCTGCATCAAATTCCTCGTCCCCGCAACGGAAGAAGCGCAAAAACTCCATCAAAAGGCGCTTAACGAACATTACAACCACTGCGTCAAATCCACTCTTGCCTCTTTTGCCAAAATGTATCCGTCGGCGCGGGAGCATCTCCAAGACCTCGGCAATGAATTCTTGAAAAATATCAACATCTATAATCTGTATAACCTGAATCCCGCTTTCCTCCGTAAGGCTAATCCGGAAACGCAAGCCGCCATTCTTCTAAAACATGAACAACTTGCCAAGGTTAATGTCGCGGTCGACAATAGCGGAACAAAGGGCGCGCCGATTGTTATTGAAACCAACCCGACATACCAAAACCTCTTCGGTTACATCGAGAAAATCGAAACAAAAGACGGTTTTATTAAGCCTACCTCCCAAAACATCAAAGCCGGCGACATCCACAAAGCCAACGGCGGATACCTCATTATCGACGCCCGAAACATTTTCAACCAGTACTTAGGTTTTGCAATCTGGTGCGCTCTCAAACGAACGCTTAAAGACGGCAAAATAACCTTAAGAGGCCCGCGCGAATCTTTGGATTTGTCAGTTCCCTACCTCAGGCCGGAAGCGGCGCCGCTCGACATAAAAGTGATTTTAGTGGGCAGCAAGTCGCTTTATAGCGCGCTGAATGACCATGACGACCAGTTTTCATCGCTGTTTGAAAAAGCGGAAATAGAAAGCGAATCGGATTTTACCGCCGAACTTTGCGATCGCCTCACCTCTCACTTGCGCAAATATTCTTGCGATAAAATCGGTAAGCCCATCACTCCGGCGGCTGTAGCGCGAATCCTTGAATACGGCTTTGAACTGGTGGAGTCGCAGGAAAAAATCAGCATGCAAATCGGCAAATTGGAAAGACTGGCGCAAGAGGCCGCTTTGTATTCCGAGGAGGACAAAATCTACGTTGAAGCGGTTATAAAAGCGCTCGAAGAAAAAGAGTTCCGCAACAATTTGATTGAAGAAAGATACCTTGAATACATCGGCAAGAACTTTTTGAAAATTGACATTCTTGGCAAAAAAGGCGGTGAAATCAACGCCATGAGCGTCCCGCGCCATGACAATCACGAATTCGGCCACCCCTCTAAGGTGACCTGCAACGTTTTTGCCGGAAAAGGCGGTCTGATTTTTATTGACAGAATCATTAAACAAACCGGCCCGATTTTCAACAAAGCTGCGGAAATCATGGGTTCGTGGCTTCACAAAGAATTTGCCAAAAACAAACACTTGTCGTTTACGGCAAAAATCTGTTTTGAACAGAATTACTACGGCCTTGAAGGCGACAGTGCCTCAATCGCCGAAGTTGCCGTGCTGGTTTCGGAAATTTCCGGCATCCCAATAAGGCAAGATTTGGCCGTCACCGGTTCAATGAACCAAAAAGGCGTTATCCAGCCAATTGGCGGAGTCAACTGCAAAATCAAAGGATTCTACAAAGCCTGCCAAAAAATCAATTTCACCGGCACGCAGGGCTTGGTGATTCCAAGGGACAACGTCAATGACCTGATGCTGCCGAAAGAAATCGTTCAAAGCGCGGCGGAAGAAAAATTCGCCATTTATCCAGTCGAGAGAATCGAGGAAGCGCTTGAAATCTTGCTTGACGCGGACTGGCTGGAAATCAAAAAAGCAATGGAAAAGGGACTTGAGCCTTTCTACTACGAAAAGAAAAAAACTGGTTTTTAAAAATTATAGAGCCTTGTTAGCAAGGCTCTTTTTTGTTAAAATCCGCCCAAGAGGAGTCGAACCTCTAACCATCTCCTTAAGAGGGAGCCGCTCTGCCAGTTGAGCTATGGGCGGTTGTCGGAATGGTGGGAGGGCAAGGTTGAGCTATGGGCGGGCAAACAAAAATCCTATAAGTCCTATAGGACCTATAAGTCCTATGTGTCCTATAAGTCCTATAAGTCCTATAGGACTTATAGGCCCGATTTATAACCGGTTCCGGTCGGAATCAATCTGCCGATGATGACATTTTCCTTCAAACCTTCAAGTTTGTCAAGGCGGCCGGTTGTCGCGGCGTTAATCAAAACGCGGGCGGTTTCCTGGAACGAAGCAGCTGATAAAAAGCTCATTGACGAGAGCGAAACGCGACTGATGCCCATAAACAAATCCTTGGATGTCGCCTTTTTACCGCCGCTTTTCGCCATTTTCTCGTTCTCTTCTTCATAATACCAGCGCTCGACAATCTCGCCGGGCAACATTTCAGTATCTCCCGGATCCTCAATTAACACGCGGGAAAACATTTGTTTTATGATTACCTCGATATGCTTGTCGTTTAATCTCTGACCTTGTGAACAATAAATTTTTTGGATGTTTTGGAGAATATAGCGTTGCGTCGCTTCCTTGCTTTTGAAATGATAGAGTTCTTGCAAATCCAAACTGCCTTCGGTCAAGGGATCGCCGGCCGTAACATATTCGCCATCCTTGACATGCAAGACATAGCCGGCCGGAATGATAAATTCCTTGACGATTTTCCCCTGCCAAGTCACTTTGACGATTTTGTCGCTTAGGGAGACCGCGCCCGATTTTTTGGCAACGACAAACTTACCATCTTCGCGCTCGATTAAAACCTCACCTTCCTTGATTTTCCCGCCGTCTTTTGCTCTGACTTTGTCTTTTGCGCCGAAGCGGTACGAAAATTCTTCGCTTCCTTCTTTTGACACTTCAACGATTCTCTGGGTTAAAACCGTACCCTTGTGAGCCTTGTCAATGTCTTTCACCTTGACTTCGCCGTCCGTGTCCGCGGTTATGGCGCGGTTTTTCGGCGGACGCGCTTCAAAAAGTTCTTCAACGCGAGGCAAACCTTGGGTAATGTCGAGCCCGGCCACGCCGCCGGTATGAAACGTTCTCATGGTAAGCTGAGTGCCTGGCTCGCCGATTGATTGGGCGGCGATAATGCCGACTGGCGCGCCTTCTTTGACAATCTGGTTATAAGCCAAATCATGGCCGTAGCATTTGGCGCAAACGCCTTTTTGGGATTTACAGCTTAAAACGCTCCTGACTTTAGATTCTTTAATCTTGTGAGCGGCGAGTTCGCGGGCGATTTTGTGAGTAATCAACTCCCCCTTTTTCAACAATATTTTATTATTAACATCTTTCAGGTCTTGGGCTAAGAATCTGCCGACGAGCCTCTCAAAAAAACTCATGCCCAAATCGTTACTTTCTTCGGCGGTAATGAATATGCCGTCAGACGTCCCGCAATCGTCCATTCTGATAATTATATCCTGTGAAACATCAACCAAACGCCTGGTTAAATAACCGGATGAAGCAGTGCGGACTGCGGTATCCGCCAAGCCTTTTCTCGTGCCGTGAGTTGAAATGAAATATTCCAAAACATCCAACCCTTCCTTAAAACTACGCTTGACCGGCAACTCAATAACGTTGCCGGCGGGATTAACCACCAAACCCTTCATGCCCATCATCTGGGTGAGCTGCCCCCAGCTGCCGCGCGCCCCGGAATCAATCATGCTGTAGACCGAACCGCCTTTGTCCAATTTTTCCTTGCAGAGCTGGGTTATTCTGTCTTTGGTGGCGTCCCAAATGCCGATGATTTTGCTGTACTTTTCCTTAAAAGTCAAAAGCCCTTCCTCGTAAAGCGACTCAATCCCGGCCACTTGTTTGTTGGCTTCTGTTATTAATTCGTTCTTTTCGGGCAAATCGGGAACCTCTTCCAAACTCCAGGTGTAACCAGATTTGGTGATGTAGTAAAAGCCCGTTTCCTTGATGTCGTCCAAAATCTTAGCCGTCGCTTCGGGACCGTAAAATTCAAGACACATCCTGATGATTTCGCCTAACTTTTTGACATTTAGCGCCTCATTTTTGAAAGGTATTTCGGCCGGCAATCTTTGCCAGAAAATAACGCGGCCGACCGTGGTGTCCGTAATTTTCCCCCTGAATCTCACTTTTATCGGTTCGTGCAAGGTAATTTTGCCAAGTTCATAAACCATTAGCGCCTCTTTCTCGTCGGCAAATGATTTGGGCTTGTCGCGATTTTTGCCCCATGCTCCCAAAGTCAAAAAGTAACAGCCCCAGGCAATGTCTTTGTTTGGCGTGGCAATAGGCTGGCCCGTGCCCGGCTTTAACAAATTGCGGACGGAAAGCATGCGTTCGGCGGCCTCTTTATTGGCTTCCTCGGTGAGAGGAACGTGAACAGCCATCTGATCGCCGTCAAAGTCCGCGTTATAAGCAACGCAGACCATCGGATGGATTTGAATCGCTTTGCCTTCCACAAGCACCGGCTGAAAGGCCTGGATGCCCAAACGATGGAGCGTCGGGGCGCGATTGAGCATCACGTAGGCGTTCTTGATAATGTCTTCCAAAATATCCCAAACCTCCGGTCTGTCGCTTTCAATGAAACGATTGGCGCTTTTAATGTTGTGGACGAAGTCGGCGAGGATTAATTTACTGATAAGAAAAGGCCTGAAAAGCTCAAGCGCCATTCTTTTCGGCAGACCGCATTGGTGCATTTTGAGACTAGGATTGACGACAATGACGCTGCGACCGGAGTAATCAACCCGTTTGCCCAAAAGATTTTGGCGGAAACGGCCCTGCTTGCCTTTCAAGATGTCGGCGAGCGACCTTAATTCGTGTTTCGCTCCCGCGCCTGCCGCTCCTTTGGTTTGGCGGGCGCTGTTGTCAATTAAAGCGTCAACCGCCTCCTGCATCATTCTTCTTTCGTTTCGGCAAATAACCTCTGGCGCGTTCAACTCCGTCAATCTTTTCAAACGATTGTTTCTGTTTATAATGCGGCGGTATAAATCGTTTAAATCAGAAGTGGCGTAACGTCCGCCGTCAAGCGCCACCATGGGCCTTAAATCCGGCGGAATGACGGGCACATTCTTCAAAATCATCCATTCGGGCCTGATGTTTTGTTTTTTTAAACTCTTTAAAAGTTTCAGGCGGCGAATAATTTTGTGGCAGCGGGAACCGGTTGATTCTTTTAGTTCCTCTTCCAATTCCGGAATAATTTTGGCGAAATCAATTTTCTTAAGCAACCTTTCAATCGCCGACGCGCCGATGTCGGCGTCAAAAATATGGCCGTATCTTAAAGACAATTCATAATAGGCATTTTCACTTAAAATCGCTTTTATTACCAAGTTCTTCAGTTCTCTTTCGGTTGCTTTGTAATCATCCTCGAGTTTTTGTATTTTTCCGAGTTGCGTGACGGCGATTTCTTTCGCTTTTTCCGGCATTTGTTTTAAATTTTCCGAAGTGACATAAGACGGGATTACCACCTCACTCATTCCCCGCTTCTCCAGCGTTTGTTTCAGTTCGGCGATGACGCCTTTTTGCTTTGCTCTGTATTCTTTTTTCAAATTATCAAGCATTTCGTTTTTCGCTTCTTCGTCTACGTCCGTAACGATAAAATCAGCGAAATAAAGAACTTTTTCAAGCGATTGGATTGAAATATCCAAGCACAAGCCGATGCGCGACGGAACGCTGCGCAAAAACCAAATATGGGAAACCGGCGACGCCAATTCTATATGACCCATTCTTTCGCGCCTGACCAGCGCCTGAGCGACCTCCACGCCGCACTTATCGCAAATGATTCCCTTGTATTTTATTTTTTTATACTTGCCGCAATAACATTCCCAATCTTTGGTCGGACCGAAAATGCGTTCGTCAAAAAGGCCGTCCTTTTCGGGTTTCTGGGTTCGATAATTAATGGTTTCGGGTTTCGTAATTTCGCCGTAAGACCAGCTTAAAATCGTTTCGGGCGAAGCGATTTTTAGCCTCAAGGCGTCAAAATCGTTTATTTGGGAAAGATTTATAGACATATTCGCTCACGCTCAAAATTAAAAATTAAAAATCAAATATCAAAAATAAATTTTAAATTTTTAATTTTAAATTTTTATTGAATTTTCAATTTCAAATTTCAAAACGGTTTTAAATGTTTAAAAATTAAGTAAATAAAAATTGTTTAAAAATTTTAAATTATAAATTAAAAATTGGAAGATGGTTTTTTGGTTTTTAGTTTATTTTTTAATCTTACTGACATTTTTCTCCCTGATGAATTTTGATTTAGATTTATCGTCAACGCCGATGATTTGGCCGTCTTTAAACACCTCCACGTCCAAACCCAGACCTTTCAATTCTCTTACCAAAACGTTAAACGATTCGGGAATGTTCACCTTTTCTATCGGCAAACCCTTAATGATTGACTCGTACGCTTTGCGGCGGCCCGGCACGTCGTCGGATTTAATCGTCAGCATTTCCTGCAAGGTGTGCGCCGCGCCGTACGCTTCAAGCGCCCAAACTTCCATTTCGCCCAAGCGCTGGCCGCCGAATTGCGCTTTACCGCCCAATGGTTGCTGGGTGATAAGGGAATAGGGACCGATTGAACGCTGGTGAATTTTGTCTTCAACCATGTGATTCAATTTCATCATATAAATGTAACCCACGGCGACTTTTTGGATGTATGCTTCGCCGGTTCTCCCGTCGTAAAGCATGGTTTTGCTGTCCGGCGAAAAGCCGGCGCGCGCAAGCTCATTTTTCACGACCGAAGTCGGTATGCCGTCAAGCGCCGGCGTGGCCACGTGATAGCCGAAATGGTTTGCCGCCAGACCGAAACTGGTTTCAAGAATCTGCCCCAAATTCATACGAGAGGCGACGCCTAAAGGAGAAAGAATAATGTCAACCGGCGTGCCGTCGGGCAAAAACGGCATGTCTTCAACCGGAACAATTTTGGAAATTACGCCTTTATTGCCGTGGCGCCCCGCAACTTTGTCGCCGACCTGAATTTTTCTTAAATCCGCAACCGAAACCTGAATCATTTTAATTACGCCCGGATTCAATTTGTCGCCCTTGTCGCGCGAAAACATTTTTACGTCTATGACTTTTCCGTGCTCGCCATGTTCAAGATAAAGCGACGTGTCGCGGACGTCGCGCGCTTTTTCGCCGAAAATAGCCCTCAACAATCTCTCTTCCGGCGACAATTCCGTTTCGCCTTTTGGCGTGATTTTGCCCGTCAGAATATCGCCCGAGTAAACTTCGGCGCCGATGCGCACCACGCCGTCGGCGTCAAGATTTTTAAGTTTTTCTTCACTGACATTGGGAATGTCCGGCGTCACAAGTTCAGGACCGAGTTTTGTGTCGCGAACTTCAATCTGGTAATTTTCAATGTGAATTGAAGTGAATCTGTCGTCGTGCACCAAGCGCTCGGAAAGAATAATCGCATCCTCGTAATTGTAGCCGTCCCAAGACATAAAAGCCACTAAAAGATTGGTGCCCAAAGACATTTCGCTATCTCTGATAGCCGGACCGTCGGTGAGGGGTTGGCCGGCTTTAACTTTGTCTTCTAAATTCACAATCGGGTGCTGGTCAAGACAAGTTAAGGCATTTGAACGGGCAAACTTGTTAAGGAGATAAGTCGCGACATTGCCTTTTTTGTCAATAATTTCTATGCGGGAACCGTCGATTTTGGTCACAACGCCGTCCGCTTTGGACAAAACAATGTGGCCGGAATTTATTGCCGCCTCTTTTTCAACGCCCGTGCCCACCAAAGGCGGCTCGGGTTTGACGAGCGGGACCGCCTGTCTCTGCATATTGGTGCCCATCAGGGCTCTGGCGCCGTCATCGTGTTCCAAAAATGGAATCATGGAGGTGGCAATGCTGATAATCTGCCTTGAGGAAACGTCCATAAAATCGATTTTTGCCGCATCTTCCACCGCCGGTTCGCCAAACTTGCGCACCGGAGCGTTTTCCGCCTTAAAATAACCATTCTCATCAATCGGCGTTGTGGCAGCAGTAGTAATTACTTTTTCTTCGGCAAAAGCGTTAAGAAACACGATTTCATTGGTCACTCTCGATTTGATGGGAATCGTCGCAAGAGATAATTTAGCCAACTCCAACGCCAAATTTTTGGTGATTTTTTCACCTTTTTTAGCGATTTCCTTTTTAGATTTAGAGTCGATGACGTCTTCCCTTAAAATTTCGCCCATTGTGATACTGGCTTTATTCGGAACATCGTGAATAACGCGCCTGTAAGGCGTTTCAATGAAACCGTACTCATTTAGGCGGGCGTAACAAGACAAATGACCCACCAGACCGATGTTGGGACCCTCGGGCGTGGCAATAGGGCAAATTCTTCCGTAATGAGTTCTATGGACATCGCGGACGTCAAAGCCGGCGCGTTCGCGCGAAAGACCGCCCGGACCCATGGCCGAGAGCCTGCGTTTGTGCTCCAGTTCGGCAATCGGATTTATTTGGTCCATGAATTGCGACAATTGGGAAGACATGAAAAATTCGCGAACCACCGCGATGATCGGCCGCGCGTTAATCAATTTGCCCGGCGTCATTGCCGTAATTTCCATCGTGCTCATCCTGTCTTTGATGTTGCGTTCCAGTCGGCTAAGGCCGACTCTGAAACGATTTTGCAGTAATTCGCCGATTGCCCTGATGCGTCTGTTGCCCAAGTGGTCAACATCGTCGGCTTCGGTTTGGTTTATTTGAAGTTTAATCAATTCCTTAAGTATCAAAACCAAATCCTCTTTTCTTAAAATCCTTTCCTCGGGCAAATGAAGTTTATCAACTTCGCAGACAAGACCGAAACGTTGGCAGAATTTGTATCTGCCCACTTCGCCCAAATCATATCTGTCAAAATTGAAAAACATCGAATAAATAAGCGATTTGGCGTTGTCCGCGGTTGCCAAGTCCCCGGGACGCAACCGCCTATAAACCTCTATCAAGCCCTCCTCGTGCGTTTTCGACGGGTCTTTGGCAAGGGTAGCGGAAATAAATTTGATATCCGGCGAGATATCAACTTCCTTGAACAAAGCCAAAATTTCTTCATCGGTTCCGTAACCGAAGGCGCGGAGCAGCGAACTAGCGGAAACTTTGCGCTTTCTGTCGATTTTAATCCAGAGAGCGCCGAATTGGTCCACCTCAAGTTCGAGCCAAGCGCCGCGGTTGGGTATTACTTTAGCGCTATACCAATTTTTTCCTCTTATAAATTCCGAACTAAAAAATACCCCAGCCGAACGAATCATTTGGGATACGGTAACGCGCTCAATGCCGTTGATAATAAAAGTGCCTCTCTCCGTCATGAGAGGAATATCGCCCAAAAAAACTTCTTGCTCCTTCGTTTCTTTCAATCTTTTGTTCACGAGCCTGACTTTTACGCGAAGCGGGGCGTCGTAGGTGGTATTTTTTTCTTTCGCGGTAACCTCGTCAAACCTCGGCTCGTCCAAATAATAATCCAAAAAATATATTTCCAAATCGCGGCCGATAAAATCGCGAATCGGGGAAATTTCGCTAAAAAGGTCCTTTAAACCCTTTTCTACGAACCACTTGAAAGAATTGGTCTGAATCCGGACCAAATTATCAAGCGGCAAAGCGTCGGGCGCCTTGCCGAAAGTTAAACGCTCGACGCTTTTTGACGGCTTGCGGCGAAATGAAGAAGGAAGCATAATTTTGTAATCCCTAATCCTTGACTATTAATCTTTGACTTTTGAAAATTTAAATTTAGACAAAAAGAGACTCTGCCATTCTATAGAAGGTTTTTGTTTAAAATATGTCTTGTTTTAGCGGAAAAATGCTGGGCGCATGAAGTCAATTTGTATAATATAGATGCGTCTTATTAAGTGTAGCACAAAAGCCCTTCCCCTGTCAATACCTTGACGGAGGAAAATCCGAAATCCGAAATCCGAAATTTTTAAAATTGAAAAGCGGGACTGATTCGGGATTGGGGATTGGTTATTATTTTCTCAACCCAACCAATCTTTTCACCTCTCCAAGCGTTTTCGAAGCGATTTTTTGCGCCTTTTTTGAACCCTGTGAATAAGCCGCCGAAATTTTCTCCGAATTTTTGAGCAACGCCTCCTTCTTTTTTCTAAAATCGGAAAAGTAATCAGTGATTCTTTTTGCCAAGACCTCTTTCAGTTCGGCATATTTTATCGCGCCCGCGCGATAATCATCAAGAAATTTTTTTACATCCTTTGCGTCTCCAAAATTTTCCAAAAGCAAAAATAAATTTGAAACCCCGGGACTCATTACTGGTTGTTGGTTGTTAGTCGTTAGTTTTTGATTTTTGGCGGGACCGACGTCCGTCACCGCCTTTTTTATTTTTCTTTCTATCTCCGCGGGGGAATCCGACAAAAATATGCAGTGGTCCGCGCCCAAACTTTTGCTCATCTTTTTATCCGGTTTGAGCAAACTCATTATCTTCGGCGTCTGCGTCAAAATCGCTTTGGGTATTTTAAAATATTCTCCAAATCTATTATTGAAAAATTTTGCCGCGTCGCTTGCAAGTTCTACATGTTGAACTTGATCTTTGCCCACAGGAACCGCCTCGCCGCGATAAATTAAAATATCCGCCGCCTGCAAAACCGGGTAAGTGAACAAACCCGCATTGACATTTTGCGACTGCCTTTGCGACTTGTCTTTATACTGCGTCATCCGCTCCAAAAAACTTATCGGCGTAATGCAATTGAAAATCCAGGCGAGTTCCGTAACTTGCGGCACTTGCGATTGGATGAATAAAATGGACTTTCCCGGGTCAAGCCCCAGGGCTAAAAGTTCGGCGCTGATTTCTAAGATTTGATTGTATTTTTCTTTGGGCTCAAAATTTTCCGTCAGCGAATGGTAATCGGCGATAAAGAAAAAGCATTCGTTATTTTTGTTTCTTTGAAGTTCAAGCCAATTCTTGACGGCCCCTAAATAATTACCTAAGTGCAAAGGGCCTGTGGGCTGGATGCCGGATATAATACGCATAAAATTAAGATAAGTCCTATAAGTCTCCTATAAGTCCTATAGGTCTTATAGGTTAAATTATACTTCAATCACCACCGGCAAGACCATCGGCCGCCGTTCGGTTTTTTTGAAAAGAAACTCGCCGATTTCGTTTCTAATCCTGTTTCTTGTATACATATTGTCCAGCGGCGACTTGGGGTCTTTGTCGCGAATAATGCGCCTGACTCTCTCGCGCATATCTTCTATTAATTTCTTGTTTTCTTTGAGATAAACAAACCCGCGCGAAATAATGTCAGGACTGCCGGTGAGCGCGCCGGTTTTGCTTAGAACCGTGGCGATAATCACGACCATGCCGTCTCGGGCGAGGACTTTTCTGTCGCGCAACACAATGTCGCTTACGTCGCCCACGCCCAAGCCGTCGACAAACACGTAATCGGTCGGCAAAATTTCATTGGTTAAAACCGCCCTCCCTTTCTCAAACTCAATCACTTGACCGTTGGTTGAAATGATGACTTTTTCCTTGGGGAAACCCGCGGCCTCGGCGACTTTGGCGTTTTCGCGGAGCATATATTGGCTTCCTTCAATGGGAATGTAATATTTCGGTTTAAGCAAAGAGAGTATTAATTTAATGTCGTCGTTTTTAGCGTGGCCGCCGGCGTGAACATCCATCATTTGATAATGAATTATTTCCGCGCCTTTTTTGACTAAAGTGTCTTTGAGCCGCGAAATGGTTCTTTCGTTACCCGGGACAACAGATGAAGAAAAAATGATGGTGTCACCGGGTTTAATTTGGACGGATTTATGTTCGCTATTGGCAATTCTCATCAGCACCGCTTGTTCCTCGCCTTGGGCGCCGGTGCAAAGAATTATCACTTTGTCGTCAGGTAAATGATTGACTTGGGCAATGTCAATAAGCGTATGGGGGTGATGTTTGATATAACCCATTTTGCGGGCGATTTCCACGTTTGT
>DYHP01000036.1:0-6475 GCA_020724105.1 Candidatus Methylomirabilis sp.
ACGAGCGTAGCGAGTTTATACTACACGGGTTTCGAATTTCGTGCTTCGGATTTCGGATTTGAAAAATTTTAAGAATTAAAATTTTTGTATGCGTATAATTTACCGTCGTCGGCCAAAACACATAGAATCGCGGGTTTCTTTCAGATTCAATCAGCATATTCGCGCGCCGAATGTTACCGTGATTGACGAAACCGACAACAACCTCGGCGTAATGCCGACTTTTAAGGCATTGCAACTCGCTCAAGAAAAAGAATTGGATTTGGTGGAAGTCAACCCGAAAATCGACCCCCCCGTGACAAAAATCATGGATTATGGTAAGTTTAAATACGAGAAGGAAAAGGAGCTGAGCAAGCAAAAAGCGCACCAGAAAAAATTCGAAATCAAAGGCGTGCGGCTCTCAACCCGCATCGGCGAGCATGATCTTGAAATCAGGCGACTGCAGGCAGTCCGATTTTTAAATGAGGGGCACAAAGTCCAGATTGAACTGATTTTGCGCGGCAGGGAAAGGCAATTCGCCAACCAAGCGAGAGAAACAATCAATAATTTTATAAGTTTAATCAACCAAGAAATCCCGGCAAAAATAGAACAGCCGATTTCAAAGCAGGGAAACAAATTTTCTTGCCTTATCGCAAGGCAGTAATATGAACTTTAAAGTAAGACAAACGTTTGCTAAAAGATTCAGGGTGTCCAAAAAAGGCAAATTAATAAAACGTTCCTGCCATCAGGACCATTTTAACGCCCGCGACCCGGGTAAAAAAACCCGCGCGAAAAGGCGCGATTTTACGATGTCAAAGGCCTTTGCGGGTAATATCAAAAAACTAATTTAGATACCAGAAATTCGGTCGCGGAGTTTACCCCGATGAAAATCGGGGCTCCCTGAAATTAAAAATTAGTTCGCTGTCGCGAACGAAGTAAGCGCATTTCACGAGCCGAAGGCGAGTAATTTTCGGTCGCGGAGCGACTAATTTTCGTTCCGATTTATCGGAACAAATTTCTAAAAATATATGTCTCGAGTTAAACGAGGAAAGCATCACTTAATAAGAAGAAAGCACTTACTCAAACACGTTAAGGGCTACATGTGGGGCAGAAAGAGCAAGATAAAACTTGCCAAAATTGCGTTTTTAAAAGCCGGCTCATATGCTTATCGCGACAGAAGGAATAAAAAAAGAGATTTAAGGGGGTTGCAAATTATAAAAATTGGCGCCGCGACCAAATTGAACGGCTTGTCTTACAGCAAATTCATCAATAATCTCAAAAAAGCCAACATCGAACTTGACCGAAAAATTTTAGCCGTCCTGGCGGAACGCCACCCGGCTGTGTTTAACAAAATTCTTGACCACGTACAAGGTTAGTGTCGTTATGTCAGTGCTTAAGGGGGTTCTAAATTATAGATTTTAGAACCAGCCGTTGGCGGTCTTCAAAACACAAACTTTGTCCGTGGTTGAAGCAATCAAATAAATTATCCGAATCCAGGATATTGCTCTAATCCAGCTCAAATAAATCTCTAATTTTTCTCGAATACCAATCCCCTGCCTCGCGGCGGGGTTAAAATTTAATTTTAACAGTTCCATTTACCCATGAAAAGGAGCATGTAATTTCCGTCAACTTTTTTCAGATTATACTGAGGCATCTGCAAGTTTTTCAGAAACTGCAAGCACCCTTCACAGAACATCCGTTCGCCGTATTCATTGGTGCCGCGGAGATAATGAAGTTCGGAATTGTTGAAATGCAGTTGTCGTACTTGGTCAAGTTGCCCTCGCAAATCTTCTTCACGGATAACTTCGACCAGTTTTACGGATATCGTCCGATTCTTGAAAGCGTATTTGACCGGGACGTCACAGTACTTTTTGAATACCAACTGCCACATAGTAAATTTGTAAAAATCCATATCAAGCAACGAGGTGATTATCGGCTCTTCCATTTCATCACCATCCTTTCACTTCAATTCAACGAATAGAGTTTTTAAGATTCAAACCTCATCCCACCTGACCAGAAATTCTTCATTTTGTCAAGCGTGCGCCTGGTTTCGGTATTTCGGACACCCGGTACCCGAAAATAAATTGGCGTAGTTATGGCGTAAATTGGCGGTTTAATTCCTGCATTCAATTTTATAAACGCGATCCGCTTTTTCGTTGGAACACCAGACCACCACCACAGGATTTCCCCTTTTCCACATTTTATTTTTTGCCGCTTGGGCAAGCAATGTGTCAACATCTTTCTGCTTGACAAATTTAGAAATTAAAGGCACTACACCCCAGTGGATTATTTGATGGTGGGCGCGGATCGGGTCAATATTTACTGAAACGATTCTTCTTTCGGGCCGCACGCAGCTTAAAGCGGCCAATTCCGGCGACGACGCCTCAATGACAATAATCGCCTCGGCGCCGATTCCCTCGGCCAAAATTCTTATCGGTTTGGCGAATTTGCGGTGAAGCGGCGATTGAAAATCGTCAAGCATTTTGTCAATGTCGTCAAAACTCGATTCCTCGGTTTCATCGGCAATGCGCGCTATCATTTTGACAGCATCAACGGGGTATGCCCCGCTTGCCGATTCGGCCGAAAGCATAATCGCGTCGGCGTGGTCAATCACGGCGTTGGCGACATCCGAGGCTTCGGCGCGGGTGGGCTGCAAATTAGAAACCATTGATTGAAGCATTTGCGTTGCCACAATCACGGGCTTTGCCAAAAGCAAACACTTTTTGACAATCTCTTTTTGCGCCACGGGCACGCGCTCGGCGCCGACCTCAAGCGCCAAGTCGCCGCGCGCCACCATCACGCCGTCGGTCGCTTCAAGAATCTCGTTAAAATTCTTTACGGCATCGGCTTTTTCAATTTTGGCGATAAGTTTGGGCGGATTCTTTTTGGGCAAATATTTTCTTAAACGATTGATGTCGTCGGCGCGCCTGACAAAAGACAAGGCGACGAAATCAATTTTTTCTTTTACAGCAAACCGCAAATCGTTTTTATCTTTGTCGGTAAAAGTTTGGATGCGCAATTCGCTTTGCGGCAAATTAATGCCTTTGTGCGACAAAAGTTTTCCGCCAATTAAGACCTTGCAGACAATGTCCTTTCCGTTGACTTCAACGACTTCCATTCTGATTTGACCGTCGTCAACTAAAACCAATTCGCCGACTTTTATATCTTTGTGGATGCCGGGAAAATTGAACGGAATTTTATTGGGCTCGCGGGCGGCGCCGCTTTTGTCAACATCGGTCGTAAGAATCACTCTTTCGCCGTCTTTGACCGCGATCCCTTCTCTGGGCAGCCATCCGACGCGGATGCGCGGTCCCTGCAAATCCCCCAAAATGCCGATGATTTTTCCGCGCGTTTTAGCGGCCAACCGCAAATTTTTAATCAAAAGATGGTGATGGCTGTGATTGCCGTGGCTGAAATTGAGACGAGCAATGTCCATTCCCGCTTTTAACATTTCCGCCTGGATTTTCGGGTCTTCCGACGCCGGCCCGATGGTGCAAATTATTTTTGTTCTAGGCATATTTATAGAAGCCACACAACGCCATCACAACGCCACAAAACGCCAGAATTTTATAGCGTAAATTGGCGTAGTTATGGCCTAAAATGGCGATTTTATTCTTTCCTCTCCTCTAACTTAACTTTGATATTTTTTGTCTCGCCTTTTTGGTAAACTTTCAAATCAACTTCGTCTCCCGGATTGTATTTTGAAAGCAGGCTGGATAACGAATGATTCTCGTTGACTTTGACGCCGCCGACTTCCAAAATAATATTATTTTCCTCGAGCCCTGCCTTGTCCGCCGGAGAGCCCGGAACAACCGCTGTGTCAGTCGTTGCCTCGCCCCGTATGAGCCAGGCGCCAAAAGCAAAAGGCAAATTTTTGCTTGTTTTGAGTTCTTGGTTGATGAGCACATACCGAACACCGAGCCACGGACGCATAATTTTGCCGAATTTTTGCACGCTTTCTATGGCTTTTTTGGCCGCGTTGACGGGAATGGCAAAGCCGATAGATTTTCCGTTCATAGTCATGGCCGTGGCAATGCCGATAACATCTCCTTGCAAATCAACAATCGGACCGCCGGAATTTCCCGGATTGATGGCAGCGTCGATTTGAATCGCTTCCTCGATGATTCCCGAACCGCTCGCACCACCGGCAACCACCCGTCTGCCTTGCGCCGAAACAATTCCTTTGGTGACGGTATTCGGATATTCGGACAAGGCGTTGCCGATGGCAATTACCGTCTGACCGATTTCGATTTTGTCGGAATCGCCCAACCTCGCCACAGACAGCCCCGCGGCGCTGATTTTTATGAGCGCCAAATCAAGCAGGGTATCCACGGCCAAAACTTTGGCGTCGTACGTTTTGCCGGATGAGGTGATGACTGTGTACTCCGCCTCCTCGTCTTCAACAACGTGGCGGTTAGTTAAAATCATGCCGTCTTCCGAAACGGTAAAACCTGTCCCGCCGCCGATTTTCATTTTTTCTTTGCCCGACGGAACGTCAAACCCAAAAGTAAACGGCATAGAACCGAAAAATTCCTCAAAAAGAGTTCCTTCAAATCCGCTCATTTTTTTGTATTTCACCAGTTCTTTGGTGATGACGATGGAAACCACCGAAGGCGTGATTTTTTTGACGGCGGAAATCGTCGCCGACTCTTCAGCCATCTGGGAAATCTGGTATTTCCCCGCCTCTTGCTCCGAGCGGAAAATTTTTATAAACGGGGCAAGGGTCATTTGCGCCAAATCCGCCGAAAGAAAGCTAAAAACCGCGCCGGCAAACCCGCCGACAAAGAAACTGACCAAAATTACAAGAATGATGAGTTTAGTATTTGAAGAGAATTTGTACATATAACTATCTTTTTAATTGCTCTAAATTTATTTTGTCTAAATCAATGTTTTTAATTTGCTCCAAAAATCCGGCACCTTGGTTTATTTGCCCCGAAAGCCCTTGAAGTTGCTTAATTAAATTTTCGATGTTTTCAAGAGACGCGCCGCCCCCCCCGCTTTTAAGCGGCGAGAGGACGCTCTGGTAAATTTCATAGCCCTTTCTGATGTAACCGGGCAGATAAATAACCGCCAAGATGAGGGGGATTAAAATTATAAAAAATTTCGTCCAGCCCCAAAATTTTTGCCAAAATATGTATTTATTGATTTTTTTGACCATCTTCGTCAATTCCTGGGTTTGTTTTACATTTTCCGCCACCATTGACTCTAACCTGTCCATTTTTTCAATTTGTTGGGGATTGTTTGGGGTGCGCATACATAGAAGCCAGAAGACGCCATAACTACGCCATTGTGCGCCAAAATTTTGGCGTTAATTGGCGTTGTGATTAGCGTAAAGTAGCGATTATTATTTACATTATACCACACTCTTTGCTACTATAATAGTATAGTATGAAATACCCAATAAATAGCGACGGTCAAGCATTATTAATCGCCACTGTTTTAATCGGCGTGGTGGCGGTTTTCGGTTTTATTACCGTTTCTAACACCATGCATTTCAACAAGGTGATAAATATAATTGATGAGAGGGCGAGGGCGAAAGAAGCGGCGGAAGCCGGCCTTGCCAAAGCGATTTGGTGTATGAATCAGTCAAGCGGAGAAAATTGCGGCGGAACTTTCGGCTCGTCTTACGCCGGCGAATCCGACGTCTTTTTGGGCAACGCATCTTTTATAACCGACGTAACCGACATTGACGCCAACACCAAAACCATAACCTCAGCCGGCTATTTTCCCAGTTCAACCTCAACCCGCGCTAAAATCGTCATTAAGCAAGACGCCGGCATAGCGACCGATTCGGTTAATTTTTATTTTGGGTTGCAAGTGGGCGAAGGCGGGCTTGTGATGTCAAACATCGCCACAGTTCATGGGAATGTTTATGCGAATGGAAATGTCATTGGAGCGAACTCGGCGCGAATTGACGGAGATGTTTGGGTCGCCGGCGAAGGAAGGTATATTGACAATATGCGAGTAACCGGCGACGCGCACGCCAATACAATTTCGGACTCAATCATAATTGGTTCAAGTTTTTCAAAAATTATAAATGATTCAATCATAGGCGGAAATCTTTCTTCAGACAGAGCCGACGAAGCAACGGTGGGCGGCAGCGCTTCGTCCACCAATATTTCAAACTCAAGGGTGGAAGGCAATGTTTATTGTCAAACATTTTCAAATATCAATGTCGGCGGAAACATTTTCTGCCCCACTCCCATTACTCCGCCGGATGACCCCCCGCCGGCAGCTCTGCCTATTTCCGATGAAATCATAGCCAAATGGAAAACGGATGCCTCGTCCGGTGAACTAATTAACGGAAATTATACGGCCTCAAGCGGCCCTGAAAGAATAATGGGGCCGGCAAAAATCACGGGGAATCTCACATTAAGCAACACAGCAATCTTGCGACTTACCGGCACAATTTATGTGCAAGGCGACCTGTCGCTATCAAATGGCGCGACAATTTATCTTGACTCTGGCTACGGAAGTTTAAGCGGCGTAATCATTGTTG
>DYHP01000036.1:6485-8224 GCA_020724105.1 Candidatus Methylomirabilis sp.
GAAGAATAAGGGTTACAAATAACGTTAACCTCAACGGCTCTGGCGCGCCGAGCAGTGTTTTAATGATTGTTACAACGAATATTGATAACAGCGCCCTCTCCATAACAAATAGCGCCAATGCCGGCATCTTTTACGCGCCTTTTGGCGGCGCGGCTTTGAGCAACAGGGCATCGATAAAGGAACTTACGGCGAAAACTATAACTATGCAAAATCAAGCGGAGATATGGTACGAACAAGGACTGGCAAACACCAATTTCACCTCCGGCCCCGGCGGAGCGTGGGAGTTGAAGAAAGGAACATGGAGGATTATAAAATAAAATTATTCTAATTGACCTAATAAATTTTTCGTAATGGCCAATCTTCAATCCCGAATCCCGAATAATGACCAATCCTTAAAATTTCAAAAAATTGGGGATTTGAGAATTCTTCGGGATTCGGATTTCGGGCTTCGGGATTTTTATAAATTGTTTAGAATAATTTAAAAACCGTCTTTTTGAGACGGCTTTTTTATTATATGTTGGGTTTTTTAATTATAGGAGTTTCTTTCTAATGAATGCCGGTATTTCCAACGCCTGCTCTTCGGAGATTTGAGTTTCTTCTTTCTTTTTGAAAATATTTTTAATATTTTTGTCGCTTGAATCTTCTTTGCCTTGACCTTGAGATTTAATGAAACTTGTCGGCGTATAAAAACCGCCGTTTGTTGATTTAATCGGATTCGCCTTGCCTTCAAAACCGGTGGCAACGACCGTGATTTTAATTTCGTCTTTAAGCGAGTCGTCGATGACCGTGCCAAAAATGATTTTGGCCGACGGGTCGGCTTTGCCGGTGATAATCTGCGCCGCCTCGCTTACTTCGTGCATGGCGAGATCCGAGCCGCCAGAAACAATGAACAAAATGCCTTTGGCGCCGTCAATCGTTACATCAAGCAAAGGAGAATTGATTGCCGCTTTGGCCGCTTCAACCGCGCGATTGTCTCCCTTTGCCCTGCCAATACCCATCAAGGCGGAGCCGGCGTCTTTCATTACGGCTTTGACATCGGCAAAATCAACATTGATTAAACCGGGCACGGTGATAAGTTCCGAAATGCCCTGCACGCCTTGGCGCAAAACGTCGTCAACAATACGGAAAGCATTAAGCAAACTGGTTTTTTTGTCGATGATTTGGAGGATTCTGTCATTGGGAATGGTGATAATAGTGTCAACGTGCTCGGAAAGTTTATCGTGCGACGCTTCGGCAATCTCGCGCCTCATCGCCCCTTCCCAGGCAAACGGCTTGGTAATAATGGCAACAGTCAAGGCGCCCAAATCTCTGGAGATTTCGGCAACCAAGGGGCTTGCTCCGCTGCAAGTTCCGCCCCCAAGACCGCCGGTAATAAAAACCATATCCGCCCCTTTGAGCGCTTCTTTTATTTCGCTTTGGTTTTCCTCCGCCGCGCGATAGCCGATTTCCGGGTCCATTCCAGCGCCAAGACCTCTGGTGACGTTTTTGCCGATATGGACTTTTTTCCCGCCGTCGCAGGTTAAAAGCGCCTGCAAATCGGTGTTAACGGAAATAAACTCAACGCCGCGGATTTTGCTTTCAAACATCCGATTGATGGCGTTGTTTCCCGAACCGCCCACGCCGACGACTTTGATTTTCGCGGATGTTTCAATTTTTGGTCTTATTTCTGGCATAGACATTATGCAAATCTACAAATCTTATGCCAATTTTGCGAATTGCGAATTTGCAATTTGTAGATT
>DYHP01000037.1 GCA_020724105.1 Candidatus Methylomirabilis sp.
CGGACTTTTGGACGCCTACGCCGAAAGCGTAAAATCAAATCCTCACGAACCGTTTCAGACGGTATTTATCAAATCAGCGATTGACTATAATAGGATGACAACGGTGACGGTGTTAACTACTGACTTTTAAGCCTTGATTCCTGATGGTTAATATATTTCAAAAGTCAAGGATCAATAGTCAAAAGTTAAGGATCAATTATGATGGCTATTCCTAAAAAGGTTTCTAAAATTCTAATATATTTTTTAGTAATAATCTTTTTTGCCTTCTTTGAAATAAGTTTCCTAAAAACGCTCGGCAGGCCGCTTTCTTATTTGCAAATAATTTTAATTGTTTCGCTGTTTGTCGCGGTTGCGTCAAGTTTTAAAAATTCGCTGCCTTGGATAATTCTGGGAGGTTTTATAATGGATTTATACTCGCCGTTTCCTTTCGGAGCAATTCTGTTGGGTATAATTTTCGCGGTTCTAGCAACGAAAGGCCTCTCGCTTTGGCGGTTGACTTCACACAGCGTTTATTCGTTGATGCTTCTGGTCATCTTGGGAACCGTTTTTTACCATCTGATTTTTTTTGCCGCAAACAAAGCCGCGCTGCTCTTGAATAAAACCAACGCCTTCTGCTGTTTTAACGTTCTTGAAATTGCGCGATATGCGGCGGCAAACCTTATTCTTTTTACGATAATTTTCTTAATCGTCAAGAGTGTGTCTAAAAGGTTTAGAATTTCGCATTTATAGCGATTTATATGTCTTTTAAAGTTTTGGAACACACCGCCGATTTCATTGTCAAAGCCAACGGGAAAACCCTGGAAGAACTTTTCTCCGAAACAATGCGGGGGATGTTTGAGGCAATCGGGCCGCAATTTGAAAGCGATAAAAAAATAAAAAGGGATATAAAAATTTCTTCAATTGATTTAAAGGCGCTTTTGGTTGATTTTTTAAGCGAGGCGCTTTATCAAAGCGATGTAAATAACGAAGCTTATTTTGAAGCCAATTTCAAAAAATTAACCGAAACGGAACTTGAAGCCGAACTCATTGGCCGAAAAATCGATTCTTTTGAGGAAGAGATAAAGGCGGTAACGCATCATAGGTTGAAATTAGAAAAGAAAAATAACAAATGGGTGGCCGAGGTGCTGTTTGATATATAATAAAATTCCCAATTCACCCTAATTTCCAATTTCCAATAAAATGTCAAATGACAAAATGTCCAATTTCTGGGGATGCTGGGCATCTTTGCCCAGCATCTGATAATAAGCAACCGAGACTAAGTCTCGTAAACGAGACTTAGTCTCGGTTGCGAATCCCTAGGCAACTTCGTTGTCGGGATCCCGGTCTGAAAGGCCCAGGGACAAGATAATTATGGAACTCAAATATCTTCACAAAATAACAGATTTCTTATACGAAATCCCAAAAAATTTCCGAAACGATATGTTGGTTCCCGCCCGCATTTACGCCGATATGGAGATGCTCAAAGAAATCGGCGAAGACAGGTCGCTTGACCAACTCGTCAATGTTGCGACGCTTAAAGGCATTCAAAAATACGCCATTGCTATGCCTGACATTCACGAGGGTTACGGCTTTCCAATCGGCGGAGTCGTGGCGGTGGATTTTGAAACAGGCGTGATTTCTCCGGGCGGAATCGGCTACGACATTAATTGCGGTGTCCGTCTTTTGGTTTCTCCGCTTTTGCATAATGAAATAGAGCCGCATTTAGTGAATTTGGCGAATCAAATTATGCGCGATGTGCCGTCGGGCGTGGGCAGAGGAGGGGACATTAAATTATCCGACGAACAGATGAATAAAGTTTTGGAAGGCGGAGCCGAAGCGCTCGTTAACGCCGGCTACGGCAAAAAAGAAGATTTGGAAAAACTGGAATCAAATGGCAGAATAAAAGAAGCGGACGCCAAATGCGTTTCAAGCCGCGCGAAAAGCCGGGGGCGCGACCAGTTAGGAACCTTGGGCTCGGGCAATCATTTTTTGGAAATCCAAAAAATTGAAGAAATTTACGACGCGGAAACGGCGAAAATCTTTGGCTTAAAAAAAGGCGGCGTAACTCTTTTGATTCACACTGGCTCGCGCGGATTAGGGCATCAGGTTTGCACCGATTATGTTCGGCTGATGCTTGGAAAATTAAGAGAATGGAAAATAGATTTGCCCGACAGAGAACTTGCCTGCGCGCCACTCGGCTCGAAAGAGGGGCAGGATTATCTAAAAGCAATGTCTGCCGCGGCGAATTTCGCCTGGGCAAACAGGCAGGTTATAACGCAAACCGTGCGGAAAGCTTGGGAAAAAATTTTATCAAAAATCGACTTGAATTACAATCTGGACATCGTCTATGACGTGGCTCATAATGTCGGAAAAATAGAAAAACATATGCTATCCGAGACTAAGTCTCATCAACGAGACTTAGTCTCGGTCTTGGTGCACCGCAAGGGAGCGACAAGGTCTTTTGCCCCAAACCACCCCGACTTGCCGCAAATTTATCAAAAAACAGGCCAGCCGGTTTTAATCCCCGGCAGCATGGGAACAGCGTCATATGTTTTGGCGGGGACAAAAACGGCGATGGAAGAGACATTTGGCACGGTTTGCCACGGCGCAGGCCGCCGCATGAGCCGCGGTCAGGCCAAACGGACGGTAAGCGGTTCGGCACTTCGCCAACAATTGGAAGAGCAAGGGATAATCGTGCGGTGCGCCTCAAATAGGGGGCTGGCGGAAGAAGCGCCGCTTGCCTACAAAGACATTGATAAAGTGGTAGGCATCGTTGTCGCCGCGGGAATCGCCAAAAAAGTGGCAAAATTAAAACCATTAGCCGTTATTAAGGGCGGCTAAGCCGCCGTGAAATTTATTGAACTGGTATTAATTTCCCCCTTAATATACCCGAAGTATTTTCCTTAGAAAAACCGCCTAAAAAAGAGGTGAAGATTTCTGCGGATAAGGCCAAATCTTCTCTATTTACAATGGTAGAACAGAGCAAATCGTTACTAATACCACCAGAAAAATAAAAATCAGGAAATGGGGTTCATGTTAAAAAATGAGCATTTGAATTTTGAAAATTGTTTCGGATTTCGATATTTGAATTTCGAATTTTATGGTTTTTAAGAATAGGCGCGACGCAGGTCTACAACTTGCTAAGACGCTTGAAAAGTATAAAGATGCGAAAAACGTAATCTTATTAGCTCTGCCGAGGGGCGGGGTTGTTGTTGCCGATGAAATTGCCAAAAGTTTGAATTTGCCGCTTGATATCGTCGTTCCGCGGAAAATCGGCGCGCCGCAAAATCCCGAATACGCCATCGCCGCGATTATTTTAACCCCCACTATTTCTCCCCCTATTTCGCCGAAGGCGAAACAGGGGGAGATAGAGGGGGTTTTCAACGAAAAAGAAATTGAAGACATTGACAAAGAATGGCTGGAAAAAGAAATTGAAAAAGAAACAGAAGAAGCGCGGAGAAGGTTAAAAGCATACCGAGGCGAAAAACCGCCGTTGGATTTAAAAAATAAAACCGTGCTCTTGGTTGATGACGGCATTGCCACAGGTCTCACGCTTTTAGCCGCGATAAAATCCGTCAAAACAAAAAATCCGAAAAAAATAATTGTGGCGGTTCCGGTCGGCGCCAAAGATTCTATCTCAACAATTAAAAAAGAGGTTGATGAAGTTGTTTGTCTTTACTCTCCAACCTTTTTCGGAGCAGTGGGGAGTTTTTATGAAGAATTCGGACAAACGAGCGATGAGGAAGTGATAAATATCATACAAAAACATTTGTAAAATTATTCTAATTTGTTTTTGGTTTTTGGTCTTTGATTTTTGGTTTAAATAAGTATGCTTTTCTGGTCTCCCAAGGTTAATATTAAACTGGATGATTCCTCGCGTAAATCGGTTTTAGATGGACAATTTGGCGAATTTTTGAAACAAAAAAACAAAACCATCTTCCTTCGTCCGGCGATTAGCTCAAAAAAAATTTATTTTATCGCCGGGTTGTTTTTTTTAATTCTTTTGATTTTCGCCGTTCAAACCGCCTATTTTCAAATTATCCGCGGCGCGTATTACAGGAATTTGGCAGAAAATAACAGAATCAGAACCGTAATCACTCCGTCTTACCGCGGGATTATCTACGACCGCAACAACACGCCGCTCGTCAAAAACATTTCTTCTTTTGCGTTCTCTCTTGTCCCTTCCAAACTGCCGCAATCGAGCGAAGAAAGAAATAACCTTCTCCAAATAATCGCCGACACCGTCAAAAAACCCAAAGAAGAAATTGAAGCCACGCTTTTGGATTATGAATTGTATTCCAATGAGGCGGTGTTTGTCGCCGGCAATTTATCCCATGAGTCCGTTCTAATTTTGACGAAATTAAGTTCCGAAAATCCCAGCATCGTCATCGGCGAACGACTGGAGAGGGAGTACATAAATACAACGCCGAGTTTTTCGCACCTTTTGGGATATATCGGCCAAATCTCCAAAGAAGAATACGAAAAGAAAAAAACCGACGGATACTACTTGCGCGATTTTTTGGGCAAAACCGGCGTGGAGATGGCTTATGAAAAAGAATTGCGTGGCAAATTCGGAAAAAAACAAATTGAAATAAATGCCTTGGGGCAGGAAAAGCGAATTATCGCCAAAGAAGAAGCGGTCTCAGGCAAGGACCTCGTTTTGACCATTGACGCTAAAATGCAGACAGAACTGGAGAGAATCATGAAAGAGTATTTAAGAATGAACAATAAAAAGAAAGCCGCCGGCATTGTGATAAAACCCCAAAACGGCGAAATTCTCGCCCTTGTTTCCTGGCCGTCTTTTTCAAACAACGATTTCGCCAAAGGAATTTCAAAAGAATTGTACGACAAATTAAGTTCAGACCCGAACCAACCGCTTTTCCCCAGGGCGATTTCGGGCGAATATCCATCGGGCTCGGTCATCAAGCCCCTTTGGGCATTTGCCGCACTGGAAGAGGGGATTATTACGCCACAGACGACAATTGTAAGCGTCGGCGGTATTAAAATCGGCAACAGTTTTTTCTCTGATTGGAAGGCCGGCGGGCACGGCGCGGTTAATGTGCTCCGAGCGCTCGCTGAATCCGTCAATACGTTCTTTTATTATATCAGCGGGGGTTACGGCGCGTTTGGCGGCTTAGGTCTTGACAAATTGGCCGAATATGCTACAATATTTGGAATAGGCGAGAAGACCGAGATTGACCTGCCTTACGAACAAAACGGCTTTTTCCCCAGCGAAAAATGGAAGAAAGACTCGAGCGGCGAGCCATGGTACATCGGCGATACTTATCACCTGTCTATTGGCCAGGGCCACTTGCTTGTTACGCCCCTTCAAATGGCCGTTTTAACCTCCGCGTTCGCCAATAACGGCATCCTTATCGTGCCGCATGTTTTGAAACAAATTATTACCCCCTCTTTTTCTCCCCCTATTCCCCGACAAGTCGGGGAACAGAGGGAATTAGAGGGGGTAAAGAGAAACGTTTTTTTAAACTCTGTAAGTTTTGACATCGTCCGGCAAGGTATGAGAGAAACAGTAATTTCAGGCAGCGCAAGGCGGCTTGGCAATCTCGGGATGGAAATAGCGGGAAAAACCGGTACAGCCCAAACCGCGGCAACACGGCCGACGCACGCTTGGTTTACCGGATTTTATCCATATAAAGACCCCCAAATCGTTTTTACCGTTTTGGTTGAAGAAGGCGGAGAGGGAAGCGGAATTACTTTGTCTATTATTCATGACTTTTTAAAGTGGTATAAAGATTATTTTAACCAGAAACTAATTCCTTGAATTGATCTAATTAGAAATAATTGGAATAATTTTGAAGATATGAATAACCCCTACTATATCACAAAAGAAGGTTTGGAGAAAATGAAAGAAGAATTGAAGCAATTGCGGACTGTAAAAAGAATCGAGGTCGCCGAAAGAATCGCCAAAGCCAAAGATTTGGGCGATTTGTCGGAAAACGCCGAATACGCCGACGCCAAAGACGAAATGGCGCTGACTGAAGGCAAGATATTGGAATTGGAAGATTGCGTTGCCCGCGCCGTGCTTATTGAGGACACAAAAGATAAAAACAGAGTGACCATCGGCTCAAAGGTAACAATCAATTACAACGGCTCTGAAAAAATTTACACCATCGTCGGACCCAACGAAACCGACCCGTCAAAAGGATTTATTTCCAACGAAACGCCGCTTGGTGTCGCTCTTCTATACAAAGAAATAGGCGCGGAATTCGAAGTTCAAACGCCAAAAGGACCGGTAAAATGCAAGGTATTAAAAATTGAATAGGAACTACGGAACTACGAAATCCGCGAAAGTACGAAAGACACCCTTACGAGCGTCAATCCAAACGGAATAGCATCCGTAAGGATGCGCTAAAAATTTCGCCACCGCCAAGGCGGGGGCCGTTCGCGGCGCAATTTCGATATTTTTCGTAATTCCGTAGTCCTTATTCGTACATTAAAAACCCAAAACCCCCAAACAAAGAAAGAAAAAAAGATGCGAAGCGAAACGAAGTTACGCAGTAGTCAAGCCGAAGTTTCAACAAAGGCTGACGAAGGCGGAGAAAAGGTAAGAGTAGAACTTCTTGGCGGAAGCAGGATTGACGGCAATGCCGCGCTAGTCCAAACGCCGCAAACGACATTTCTGGTTGATTACGGAATGATGATGGAAAATACCCCTTCAAATTCGGGCATCAAAGTCTACCCGATTCCCGAGAGAGTGGAAAAAATCGATTTTTGCCTGGTGACGCACGCCCACCTCGACCATTCGGGCGGAATTGCAGAGATACTCAAAAAGTATCCCGCTTGCTTCATTATTTGTTCGATACCGACGCACGCTTTTGCCCAAATGCTTTTGAGCGACGCGTATCGCCGCAATCATGAAAAACTGAAAATTCCGAGCAACCGGATAATCCAGGTTGACCCGCGCAAAAACTACAAACTCACTCAAGGGGTGAATGTAAAATTTATCCCGAACGGTCATTGCCGAGGTTCGGGTTCCGTTGTTCTGGAAATCAATGTTAACGGCAAAAAATTAGTGATGATGTTCTCGGGTGACTTTTCCAACCAAAATCTGCCCATGGTTTCAGGCCTTCGAGAACAGGATTTTGCCGGCGCGAGTCCCGACGTTCTTTTCATGGAAAGCACTTATGGAAACCAAATTTTCCCACCCCGCGAAGCAGAGGAAAAAAGGTTGGTGGAAGAGGTGAGAGAAGTGATTTCTCGCGGCGGCAATGCGCTTATCCCCGCATTTGCCTTCAGCAGAGCGCAGGATGTGGCGCAAACGCTCGCACAAAACGGCATCAAAACATATATGGACGGAATGACGGCAGTTGTCTCGCGCTCCATGCGCAAAGAATCGCTTTTGTGGGGCAATGACCGAGTGTTTAAGTACCACAATTTGATAAAATTTGTCAGGTCGCGCAGAGTGTTTATGGAAGGTGGACAGAAAGTCGTACAAAAAATCGACCGTTTTGACGAGATTATGAGCAAAAAGGGGAATGTTGTCGTTTCTTCTTCAGGGTGGCTTCAGG
>DYHP01000038.1 GCA_020724105.1 Candidatus Methylomirabilis sp.
GCGGTTTTATTAGTAATCTAAAACAATCTAACAACTTACAAGTGACAAGTGATAACTTAGAATTGATAAGTAGCAACTACCAATTAACAAGCAACTTGCTCGGAATAAAGAAACTGTCGCTGGGCAAAGAAGGCAAATGGTTCTTTGACGAAGAAGGATTTTTGAAAGCAAAAGAAATTGAAGCGGAAAAAGTCACCGCCAAAAAGGCGCGAATTGACAAATTGGAGATGATTGACCAAAAGAGCGGCGCGATTTACTGCACCTGGATTGAGGACGGCGAGTGGGCAAAAATTCTTGGCGAATGCCCAGAATCGCCGACCAACGCTAACGAAACGCAGACCAACGCTGAAGATTTAGACGGCGATAGTTATCCGACGGTGTCTGACGGCGTAGTGTCTTCCGACGATACGTCGGAGGACAGCGGCGAAGAACCAGCCCCATAAGTCCCATAAGTCTTATAGGTTTTATAGGTCCTATTTGACTTATCGGCCTTATTTAATCCTATATGTCCTATCGCGATTTGAAGAGTTTCCAAAATTCCGAAATAATCTACGATTACACCATAGATTTTTGTAAGTTATATATTGACCCCAAATCCCGCACAACAGACCAAATGAACCAAGCCGGGCGTTCGGGTATGCAAAACATCGCCGAACCGTCTTTCCAAACCGGCGGATGCCGCCAACGCGGCAATTTGCCTGATTAACCAGGCAAATTATTTGTTGGATAAGCAAATCAAGGCGCTTGAAGAGCAGTTTATCAAATGCGGCGGTTACACTGAAAATCTTCGCCACCGCCGCGAAGAAGAGCGCAAAAAACAAATCTGGCGCAACTTTTACGATAGTTTAAATTAAGTCCTAAATTAAGTCCTATAAGTCCTATAAGTCTTATAAGTCTTATAAGTCCTATATGCTCAAAATATTATCGTATATCTCCCGCTGGTCAGTTTATCTCGTGATTTTCTTTATTCCTCTCTTTTTTCTTCCGTGGTCGTTTGAGGTTTTGGAGTGGAACAAGCAGTATTTGCTTTATTTTTTAGTAATCGTGGGGATTTTGTCCTGGTTGTCGCGGATGATGATTGAAAAACGTATTGAATTCTACCGCACCCCGCTTGATTTGCCCGTCTTGATATTTTGGTTTTTAACTTTAGTTTCTTCTTTAGCTTCGTATTCTCGCGGCCAAAGCATGTTAGGCGCCATCGGCAATGTTTCGTTCGGTTTTCTGCCGGTTACTTTTTACACCCTTTTTTATTTTCTTGTCACTAACACTCTTTACGACACCGAAAAAATTAAAAAGGCGACGAATTTTCTCGCTTACTCCGGCGTCGTGGCGATAGTTTTTTATTTTTTGCAGATTTTCGGGTTTTGGCGCCTCGTAAAAGTGAATTTCGGATTTATCAACACTGTCTCGTCGCTTTCAACCATTTTCGGCGTATATTTAGTGCTGGTGATGGTTTGGGGACTTTACGGCTTGCTCTTAAAGCAAAACAAATTCGGACAATCGATTTTTTCCGGCATTGTTGCCTTGCTGGCGCTTGCGGCGCTCGTAACCATTGGCTTTAAATTGGTTTGGATAATGACCGCCCTCGCCCTCTTTGTCCTTCTGGTTTTCGCCATGACCCATCTTGAGGAAATGCGCAGTGCTTTGATTTCCATAGTTTTTGGCGTTTTTGTAGTGTCTTTGATTTTCATTCTGCTGGGAGCGCCCGGATTTTTAACCGCCAACTTGCCGCTTGAAGTTTCTCTTTCAGGCGGCGCCAGTTGGGACATTGCCGCAAGCACTTTGGGCTCGGGGATTAAAAACTTTATTTTCGGCTCCGGACCGGCGACTTTTGCCGCCGACTTCGCTAAATTCAGACCCGAAAATTTGAACCTGTCGTTTGTCTGGAATATTAGGTTTGCCGAGAGCATGAGCGCCTTTTTGACATTGCTTGCGACAACCGGCTTTTTAGGGATTGTTTCTTACATTATAATAATACTTTTGGGCTTGGGGACGGTGTTTTATATTTGGATGCAGCCGAGGTGGGTTAAAAAAATCACCGAGGGTTCAAGCCCGACGGATGCCCGGGAAAAAATACTCTTTTACATCATCGCGACGATGTGGCTCGTTATCGCTTGCGGCTACTTCTTTTTGAGTTACGCCACCACGGTCTGGATTTATTTATTCTTCCTCTCGGCGCTTTTAATGACTCTAAGCCGCGAAATTGCCGTGCCGGGCAAGTCAAAACCTTATGTCTTATCACTGAAAACCTCGCCGCAGTATTCGCTTGCCGCTTCATTTATCTTCATTTTGGTTTTTGCCAGCGTCATTGTTTTAGGCATTTATTTGGGGAGATTTTACGTCGCCGACATCGCCTACGCCCAATCGATGGGGAAATTAAACGTCGGCGATTTTGACGCCTCGCTTGAAAAAAGCGCCAAGGCGGTTACGTTTAATCCTTACCGGAGCGATTATCATCTGAACATTTCAAGGGCGTATCTTTTGCGGGCCGCGGTTGAATACAGAAAGCCGAAAGTCGACCCGGACCTTGTCGCCAACTTAGTTTCCTCGGCCGTAAACGCCGGTCGTTATGCCACGAATCTCGCGCCGAACGACGTGGCGACTTGGGAGTCGCTGGCGACAATGTATGAGAACGCGCGGGTTTTGGCGACAGACGCGGTGAGTTGGGCGGTTACGGCGCTTGACAAGGCGATTGAACTTGAAAAATCAAACCCGACGCATTACTTAAGACGGGGAAATCTGAAGATCTTAATGAAGCAAAACAAAGAAGGTCGCGAAGACATCAATGAGGCGCTGCGGCTTAAATCGAATTATGTAGACGCTTATGTGGCGATTTCCGCCTTAGAAGAGGTGGAAGGGAACATAGACGCCGCGGTTGCCCAGATGGCAAACGCTTTCAGAATGGCGCCTCAAGAGCCGACAATTTTGTTCCATTTAGGCAGGTTGCTGTTTAACCGCGGTAAAGGCAATGATTTGCAGATTGCCGAGCAATTGCTTGTTGCCGCCGTTCAAGCCAATCCGAATTATTCCGACGCTTTATTCAGTTTAGCCGTGCTTTACGAAAGAACCGAGAAACCCGGCGAAGCGTTAAAACTCTATCGCCGCGTTTTGCATCTTAATCCGGGCAACGCCGATTTACAGGCAAAAATCCGCCAGATGACAGAGCAATAATCTTTTTCGGGTACCGGGTACCCGAAAAAGATTATTGAGTATTCCTTGTTTTTGACATCATAAACGGCAAGTTGATGATAGAGGGCAATGAATTGTTTCGTGATGATTTGGTGTGGTCAGGCGCGGTAAGAACGATGAAAGCATCATTGCTTTCCAATTATCAAGGAGATCCAAGTTGTGATTTGCTTTTCGCCCCCAAATTATATGGACTTGCCGCGTCTTGCATTGGTGTCGACTGGAGTCGCGGAGGGAGGCATTTATCTATCGCCGGAGACATTCCAATATCAATGGCTCAAGAATTTCTCGCTCCGTCGGTTTTATCGGACATCATCCAATGAAGACTTTTCATCCTTAAGCCAACACCCACGCCTTGCAGATATTCAAAGATTGTAAGGGAATAAAAATTTTGATTTTAGCGCAAAATCGTCCTTTAAGAGACGGATACCCGGCGCCTGACACAAAAAACTGACAGAAAAAATTGAAGGCATTTTATTATTGGAGGATAGAGGATAAAATCTATTTCCGACACTTTTCCACGACCGCTTAAAAATGTCGGAGAGGTAAGGGTGCGGAGAAGGTGGCAGGGTAGCAAAAAAGGTAGTAAAACCTCATTATTTCACTTCCGACACTTTTCCACGACCGCTGAAATTTGTCGGGATTGCTTTTAGCGTGTAGTATGTGTATAGTGAGGTGTGTGAAATCAAATAGGATTATTTAAAAGAGCGTTATTTATATGGACAAACAAAAAGTCAAACATATATCAAAGGAAATCAGCAAGTGTGTTTTGGCAGCGCTTGCCGGCGGGGGATTAATAACACTTTTTGCCGTTATGCCCGGTCTTCCTGTCGCTTTATCGCCTTTTATTGGTCAAAAAAGGTGGTACGAAAAGGAGAGTTATTACAAGGATTATACAAAAAAGGTTGTAAAACGTTTGCAAAAAAAGGGAATGATTAAAATTTTGGGAAAAGAAGGGAAAACAATGTTGGCCATCACTAAATTGGGGAAACAACAGTTAAAGAAGTGGCAAGCGGGCGACTTAAAAATTCAAAGACCAAAAAAATGGGATGGCATTTGGAGGATGGTGATTTTTGATATCCCCGAAAAGAGGCGTCAAACCAGGGACTTTGTGCGTGAGCAATTAAAGGAGTTGGGGTTTTACTATTTGCAAAACAGCGTCTGGGCATATCCATATAAATGCGAAGAAATTATATTAGCGCTCGCTGGGGCGTATGATCTATTGCCTTATATGATTTATTTGGAGGCAAATTATTTAGGCAATGATAAGTATTTGAGGGCGGAATTTAGACTATAACACAGGAGGTTTAGATATTGGTTTATCCCCCACCTTTCCCAAATACCCCCGACTTACCCTCACATCAATCCTCTGAACATTGCAGAAACGTCTTAGTGTTTACGCCTCCAATCATCACTTGAAGATTGGTGTGGGGGCTTGTCACGGGGATTCATCCTCCCAAATTTTGTTCCACAAAACTTGGGAGGATGAAGGGATTACAGACATAATTCTTTTCGCTCCGACTTAAATCGGAGTGGGGAGGTGAGGGGATTTATTAAAGATTTGAAAGCGACAAGATTTGAAAACAAAATTTACTCCAGACATTTTTAAGCGACCGCTTAAAAATGTCGGGGGGGATTAAAAATGACCCGGGGTTGAGTAAATGAAAACTAATCCCCGCCCCGACGAGTCGGGGCGGGGAGGATGCCATTAAAGTTGTATTCTGGACACTATCCCTCGATTAGCCACCTACTAAGTGGTTGCTTTTAATCTAAAATTACATTAAAATTAGCAGATTTCCGATAAATTTCCACGACCGCTGAAAAGTGTCGGAGGAGCGTAGGTGGTGGTTGGTTGGTGGTGAGGGAAGACGGAGGAAAGACGGGAGAGGACGGGGATAGATGGGGAGAGATTTTGAAAAAAGTTTTCCACAAGTTATCCACAGATGGATTATTGAGTTTTGGGCATTGCTTATATAGAATGTAAATATAGTGTTTCTAAATTAAACTTACTTAAAAACATGCTCAGCAATATGGAACAAAAAGAAAACAAATTTGAAAAAATAAAAAAGTCACCGTCAAAAATCAGCCGAAAAAAGATAATATTTATCATCGCAGGCGTTGTCGTTTTAGGCATTGCCACTTTTTTCGCCCAAAAATATATTCGGCTGTATTTGGCGTATATAGATTTTGAAGATTATCAGTATTATTTGTCGCAAAGAAACGAGTTTTACGGCGAAAAACACGAAATAAAAGATTGGAGTTTTGATAGATATTTGCAGTATTTGGACGAGGCAAAAGGCGCGGAGAAAAAGGCGCTGGAAGAACAGGAAAAATTGCTTGATGTCTACCGTCAAGACACGGTCGGCGGCAAAACGCCGGAGGAAACACTTGCTGGTTTTGTTGACGCCCTCAAAAAACGCGACTTTGACTTGGCAAGTAAATATTTTTGGTTGGATAAGCAGGAGGAGTGGAGGGAGTGGCTAAGTAAAGCTGATCAAGCGAATAAAATAACCGAAATAATTTCTGAATTAGAGAGCGCGCCTGAGAATTGGACAGAAAAAACCCACTTTTTAGGAGACAATTATAAGAACTATACTTATACGATTCTTGTGGAAGAAAAGGAGGAAGTGGTGGGTGTCGAATTGCGATTTAATCCATTTTCTAACATCTGGAAGATAAAATCGTTTTAGTTTAAGGTGTTTTTTTCTGGATTCCTGCTTTCGCAGGAATGACAAAGTATGAATGCAAGGAAGTATTTTTGGTTGAAACTATCGGCGGGAGGAGCCTTGGCGAGTTTAATGCTCGGGCTCTTTTTTGTTTCTCAAGTTAATGGTTTTGGCACAAAGGTGTCGCATCCGCATATTACCCGCGAAGCGGCGATTTTTTATAATTATTTTAAGCCGGAAAATCAGTTAACCAGCGAGGAAGTCAGTTGGTTGGTCCAAGGAGCGGTTGAGGAAGATGCTCCGCCAAGATACGTGAATCATTTTTACGACCCGGTTTACAACCGTGGATGGACCGGCAATCCGACTGCCAAAGAGTGGGCGCAAAGTCCCGAACTTCAATCCCAGCCGTTTACGCCAAAAGGCAATCAAAGTTGGCAACAGGCGAAGTATCTTTATCGGCAGGGAAATAAAAAAGAAGCCTTGGTCGCCTTGGGGCACATTCTTCATTTAATTGAGGATGTGAGCGTGCCAGAACATACTCGCAATGACACTCACTTGCCGTTTAACGGTTCAGAGAGCCCTTATGAGGAATGGGTTGAAGAATATTTGGCGGCAAATTATCAGCCGTTCGCCAATCAATTAATTGCCGGCGGTAATGGTGTGATAAAATTTTCAGACCTGAATGAGCCGTTTGATAAATTAGCGAGATTTGCCAATGAGAATTTTTTTAGTGAGGATAGTATTTTTAGCAAAGAATATAATACAAAACTCAATGTTAGTTGGAAGTTTGGATACAGTAATAGTGGTGAAAAAGTTGATTTTGGATGGACAAAAAATTTTGATTTAGAATATCGTTTAGTATCTCGTAGTTCAGAAGTGGGTTGGCGAAATTTAGGCACCCCAACATTTTATAAATTGGATGAATTTATTCTCTCCGACTACCTTTTCATTCTCGGGCCGAAGGCGACACAGTATGGCGCCAGCGTGATTGATTTGTTCTTTCGCGAAGTCCAGGCGGAGGAAAAATTGGGATTGGAGAACAAAAAACCGCGCAATTTTATAGATGCTTTGCGCGACAAAGCGGCTGAAATACTCCGTATCCCGCAACTGGCTTCAAAAAATCAGCCGTCGGTAATTAAGTCCGCGGCGGAAATGTATTTAGGCGGCGATTCGGGGTCGGAAAATGCCGCGCCCGATGTTGATGTTATAGAAACGAATCCGCCAAGCGAGGAAGCGGCCGCAGAGCCGACAATTGAAGCGTCTAATGAGATAAATAAGTCCGATAAGACTGATAAGACTGATAGGACTGATAAGACTGATAAGTCCGATAAGACTGATAGGACTGATAGGACTGATAGGATAAATGTGTCCAATGAGTCCGACTTGCCTTTACCGAGTCCTCAACCCGTCCCCCAATTTTCGTCTCCAGTCGCTCCCGCGTCGGTTTACGGCGGTCAGTGGTCAATTGTGCCGCCCGGTCCTCCGTCGGTAGAGACAAGCGCCGCGCAGAGCAGCGGCAATAATCAATTAAATGAATCCAATAAGTCCAACTTGGGGGAGTCGGACTCCCATGAGGATTCCGACTCCCTAAACCCAGAGGAGACCAATCAG
>DYHP01000039.1 GCA_020724105.1 Candidatus Methylomirabilis sp.
CCAATACCCAATATCCAATTCCCAATAAAAATCCAAATGTCAAAATCCAAATGACGCAGTGCGTCATCCTGACCCCGACGAAAGTCGGGGGAAGGATCTCGCGGGAGTCCCGACAAGTCGGGACTCAGAATGACAGCGGGGCTGTCAATTTGAACTTTGGAATAATTTGAAATTATATTAGACCGTAGGTGAATTAGATGAATTTGGCCTTAGAATTGTTGTTTCGTAGATATTATACCAAAAATATCTAAAACAAAAAACCCCGAACCAATGTGTCGGTTCGGGGGGATTTTATGTGGAAATGACATCCTCCTCGCCCCAACGAGTCGGAGCGGGGATTAGTTTTCATCTATTTCTTCCTCTCATAAAATTCTACACTAATTGCCGCCTCCTCTCTTGCCCGTCTGCCACACCCATCCAAACCTTTTGATGAAATGCTTCATTTTTGATTTTTTGCTCATTTCTCCTCTCCTTTCTTCCCCACATACTTCACAATATTTCTTTTCTCCAGTTCCTTGAAAAATCCATCGTTATCGACAAATTGGAAACTTGGAATGCCGACGCTTGCCGCGCTTTTGCAGTTTTCCGCTCTGTCGTCGAAAAAGAAAATCTCTTCGGGCGCGACGCCGTTCTTTTTTGCCAGCAGTCGGAAAAAAGCGGGGTCGGGCTTAAGAACATGGTCATGACAAGAAAAAACACTCTCATCCTTGCTTATAAATTGATCAAACCCGCATAAATCCCAAAGAAATTTATAATGCCAAACATCCAGATTAGAAGCAATAACTACATTACATGATTCTGATTTTGATAAATTTTTAAGCCGTTCCAATAATGCAATATTTATCGCAAAAACATTGCACCACGCCTTTTTAAACAATCGGGGTCTTGGAAACGAAGCATTTGGCTCATGATATGCAGTTTTATACCAGATATTAGCGATATTTCTTAACTTCCAATAAAATTCTTTTGGTGTTATGTTTCCAGCAATGAAATTAAATTCCGGGGTGCCGGGGTTATAATTTAAAGATTTTAGCCATTCATCCGAGGGTATTTTTGTAAAATAACCCAACCAATCGGCAAAATCTTTCAATGTGCCCGGATTGGCATTGTGTTTGAATAAGGCAATAACTCCGCCGATGTCGGAAGCAAGAATTTTGATTCGTTTCTGTTCTGTCATTTGCCGCTCCTTTTTGTGTTTGATTGTTAAGGTTCTTTGATTAGAATGAAATTTTAAACGGCGAGTTAGGGTCCTCCTCATGGCGAATCTCATCCACTTCTTCTCTCTTCCCTTCTCCTCTATACAATTTATCCGGCAGGCAGATGACGCGCGCGGGAATTTTGGACACGCATTTGTATCCGTGAACAACGCCAGGAGGGATTATAACCAGAACTATTTCCTCGCCGCCCGCTTCAACTTCCATCTTCTCGCCAAAAGTCGGGCTGTCCTTGCGATTGTCCCAAAAATAGACCCTGAATTTGCCCGGACCGACAAAAACAAACCAATCCGTTTGGTTTTTGTGTTCGTGCGGGCCCCTTGACACTTCTGGCTTTGTTTCAGAAACATAAGCCATCGCTGGCTTGTAACCTGCCTGCGCAGACAGGCCCATTTCATCACTGCGGAAAATCTCCGCCAACCAACCGCGAGCATCTTTAAATACGTCCAACTTTTTTATAACCACACCTTCTATCATAAACTTTGAAAGCTAAAAAATGATTCCCAAAATTTCCAATATCCAATACCCAATTCCTGACAAAATTTCTAATGCTTAAACCTAAAATTTTAACATTGGACATTGGACATTTTATTGGAAATTGGAAATTAGAAATTATTTTTTATCTTCTCCGCTGCTTCTTTTATCTCTTCTATTGGTGTTTCTTTGTGCGGCCAAGACCTTAAGTCGTCGCTTGAAAACCTCGGAATGATGTGCCAGTGCAAGTGCGGAATTACCTGCCCCGCGGCTTCGCCGTTATTTGCCGCCAAATTTATGCCGTCGGCGTTTACCGCTTTTTTTACCGCTTGCGCCACCTTTTTGCAAGCCACTGCCACAGCCGCCAAGGTCTCATCGTCCGCCTCAAGCAAGTCCTTAAAATGTTCTTTTGAAACAACAAGAACGTGGCCGGGATTTACCGGCCTTATGTCCATAAAAGCGATTGAGCCGTGATTCTCGTAAACTTTCACGGAAGGAATCTCGCCTTTAATGATTTTGCAAAATAAACAATCGTTCATAAGTCCCATCAGTCCCATGGGTCTTATTAGTCCTATCGGACTTATTTGTATTGATGCTTGTACCAACTGACTAAAAGCGGGCTGGCGAGAAAAATTGATGAATACGCGCCCGCCGCCACGCCGACAATCAAAGCCAAAGCGAAATATTTGATTGTTTCGCCGCCAAAAAAGTATACAGCCGCAAGCACCATTAATGTAGTAAGCGAGGTGTTGATTGAACGGGCAATCGTCTGGTTAATGCTGTCATTAACCACTTCTTCAAAATCGCCTTTCTCCTTCCCGCCGCCAAGTCTAAAGCGGGCAGGCAAAACATTTTCGCGGACGCGGTCAAAAACGACAATGGTGTCGTTGATTGAATAGCCGGCAACAGTCAAAATCGCCGCGATAAACGGAGAGCCGATTTCAAGTCCATAAAATCTGCCCAAGAGGGCGAAAAGCCCCACCGGAAGCAAGCAAGCGAAAAGCAAAGAGACAACAGTGAGTATCCCGTATTTCCAGGAATTAATCGGCTTAGAAACTTTTCTGAACGCCCAAGCGATATAAATAATCACGACCAAAACGACCAAAGCCATGGCAAGCATTGATTTTTGCTTCAACTCCGCGCCGATGACCGGTCCGATTGATTCAAAACGGATTTCTTCGATTTTACCGAACTTGACTTCAAAATCTTTGACGAGTTTTTGATGCAAGTCCTCGTCAATTGTTTTAAACCTCATTATAAAACCTTCGTCCGTCGGCTGGGCAACGGCTTCTCCTCCCACCTCTTCGGCAATAAACGACCTGACTTCGGTAGCAATCAATTTATTTTCCGTTTTGATTTGCCACAAAGTTCCGCCGATATAATCAATGCCCAATTTTAAGCCAAAGGCAAGAATAGATAAAATTGATGCGATTACAAGAACCGATGACAATATATACCAGATTTTTCGTTTAGAGACGATATTTAACATATAAATTCAACGTTAATCCGCGTTGCTGTCCGCGTAGTTCAGCGATAAACGCCCCACAGAAGCCGACTAACGCCGCTTGCTCGCCGAGCTCACAACAACGCCGAAGAACGCTGTATTTTACTTGTGAAACATCCAATCCTTTAAATACGGACCCGCGAATTTCATTAACGACCTCGTGATGGTAATCGCTGAGAACATGCTGACCAAAATGCCGATTGAAAGAGTGAGGGCGAAACCCTTAATCAAACTTTCGCTGAACCAAAACAAAATGACGCAGGCGATAAGCGTAGTCAACTGACCGTCGCGGATTGAAGACCAGGCGCGCCCGAACGCTTCGGGCAGAGCCAAATCGTAGGTTTTGCCCGACCTTAATTCTTCTTTAAGGCGCTCAAAAATCAGGATATTGGCGTCCACTGCCATGCCGATTGACAAAATAAAGCCCGCGATGCCCGAGAGACTGAGCGTTACCGGAATTAACTTGAAAATCGCCAGCGAAACAGAAGCGTAAACAATCAAAGCGATTGCCGCCAAAATTCCCGGCACGCGGTAATACAAGAGCATAAAAAGCACGACAAGCAAAAAGCCGAAAAGACCGGCAACCAAACTTTTATGAAGCGAGTTGAGGCCTAACGAAGCCCCGATCGACTCCTGCGAAATCAATTTGACCGGAACGGGCAAAGCGCCGGCGTTCAATCTTTGAACCAGAGTTTTCGCTTCGGCCATATCAAAATCGCCGCTGATGACCGCCTTGCCTTCCAAGATCGGCTCCTGAACCCGCGGAATGCTTATCGGCGTTCCGTCCAAAAATATCGCCACCAATTTACCGACGTTGCGCCTCGTGATGTCAGCGAATAAACTCTTGCCTTCTTCATTAAATTCAAGTCCGACCTGCGGCATGCCAGTGTTTTGGTCGAACTCGAGCATTGTTTTTTTCAACTGCTTACCCGAGAGCCCGCTGAATTTCCAAGGTTCGGATTTAATGTAATCCGATTCAACTTTCTTTTTGATAAAAATCCGCTTGATGTGGTATTCGGGGACGGTTTTGTCGCCGGTTTTGTAAATTAAATGATAGCCGAATTTCGTTTCCACGATTCTTGAAATGGCGCCGACCGCTTGATCGAAAACGACGATTTCAAACGGTTCAACCATTACGCCTTTGGCAAACCATCCCAATTCGCCGCCGGTTGTCGCCGCCGCCGGCTCGGTGGAATATTGTTTCGCCATTTCAGTGAAATTTTTCGGCGTGACTTTCGCCTTTAAATCTTCAATCTGGCGTTTTGCCTCGTCTTTCGAAGTTTCTTTGGCGCATTTTTCGGCCCCGCTCCAGCATATTAAAATATGGTTGGCTTGGACTTTGCGGACGCCGGCGCGGGCTTCCACCAGTTTTACGACGCTGTAGCCGTCGTCGGTTTCCACAACCTGCGGCAAAATCTGTCCGTTTTGGGTTCCTTTATCGTACAAAGCCGAAACAATGTTTTCATAAGGTTTGTCAAGTCCGACAAAGCCGACGTCTCCGCCGCCATCCTTTGCCGGCTCTTCGGAATAGTGCCCTGCCAAAGCGTCGAAATCCGCGCCTCCCCCCATCGCTTTTTGGAGAAATTCCTCCGCTTTTTCTTTGGCGGTTTTGTTGTAATTTTCTAAATCCTCTTTTTCCGCTTCAGTCATTGCTCTTGCCGGCATGGGCTCGCTTTCTTCTTTAAACTCCAAAATCGGCATTTCGCCGATGATTCTAATCGCTTCGCGGACATCTTTGACTCCTGCCAATTCCACTGCCACCCGCCAAGAATCGCCGACATGAACCGTTTGAATAACCGGCTCGGCAACTCCAAGGGCGTTTACTCTACGCTCAATCACGTCGCGGACGCCGTTAATCGCGTCGTCTCTTTCCCTGTTGGGAACGTTTTTCATATCGCCTTCGTAAATTAGATGCGTGCCACCCAATAAATCAAGTCCCAAGTGAAACGGAAAAGAAGGAAAATGATACAATTTGAGCCCCGTTTGTTTATTAATGGCGTCAACCGTTTTGTCCCAAACTTTTGGATAATCCAGCGAGCCGGCTAAAACCACTAAAACAAGAATCCCGAAAATCGCCCAGCGCACCTTGTCGCGGGGCGTCGGTTTGACGATGCTGTAAATAAAACCGCGGAATAATCTGTCTAAAATTTTGAGAGGATTCATAAATTAAAAATAAAGACTTGTTGTTTCTTCGGTGTGGTTCTGCGCCTACCCCGTAGTGAAACTTTGTTTCAACCACTGGGGTAATGTTCAGTTTGGTTCCGTGTTAAAACATTTCATCACTGAACCCACGGAACCATACACGGAAGAACACGGCATTTTTATTTCGCCTCCTTATGTATCGTGTGTTTCTTGCACCATCGGCAATGCTTTTTCAACTCCAATTTCGCCTTGATTTTCTTTTTGTTCCGGCGAGTGTGGTAATTGATTCTCTTGCACTCGACGCATTCCAATTTAACTAAGTTCTCCTGCGGCATAAAATAAATATGATACCCCGATGCAAATATACTAATGAAATACCAATTATACGGATATTTGTATCATTAGTATGAATTCGTATGTTGGCATCGGCGCTAATTATATTATCAATCTTCTTAATGAATCGTCAACACCCCCTTCGCTTCTTCAATCAAGGGAAGCAGTTCTTTTTCCGAAAATTTTGTCCGTGATTTTAACTCGTCAAGCGGCAAATTGACCAAATCCTGCAGCAACAAAATTCTTGCGGCAGCGAATTTCGGAATAAATTCAGAGCCGAGTTTGAAAAGCACGGTTACGGGGTAAAGCCCTTTGGCGTCAATCCAAGCGGGCAAAGGTCTATCGGGCGGATAATTCCACGAAAGCAAGGCGATGTTTTTGCACTGGGCGTAATGCGTCGAGTCAAACGAAAAACGGCTGTTGGTGACAATCCACAAACCGTCAAAATGAGGGCAGGTTTTTATCGCCGAGCCGTCGACCAAATCCAAAAATCTCCCCCAGGTCGCCAAAACGTCTTTGGCGGTGATGAATATCTCAACCGACTGACGCCATTTGCATTCAAGCATCATTTTTCTGTTGTCTTTTTCCGCGATAACATCGACCTCGTGCTGGATACACGCGCCTTTGAGTATTTCGGGAAGTTCGGTTTTATAACCGTACGCCTTAAGCATTTCGGCGATGTAAAATTCAAAATTAAAACCCGCGGGGCCGAGGCGGAACAGCGCTTCGCGCAAATTGTAGCGTGAAGCGAGGCCAGGGCTTTCTTTTTTGAGCATTTCAAAAACCAAGCCGTAAATTTCTTTGGTCGTCATGCCGTCGCGCGCCTGCATCGCGACTTCTTCGGCGATTCTTTCCGCCGCTTCAGACGTCGTGCCGACCCTGAGGCAAGTCGCCTGAATCTTATCTTTTCTAAACTCCTCCTTCTCGCCGGCGGATTTGATGATAAAAATTGGCATAGTTGAAAACCAAATTAGAAATATCGCATTATAAATATAATAATAAATAAAAAAGAAAAAAGCAAACGGCATCAAAACAATAACAAAATTAGGGCTTAACTTCACCAAATCTCCAAATTTTGTATAGTTTGATAATTCAAATTATCAAACTATATGATTTGTTATCGTAATTATCGTAGTTTAACCATGATATCGTGGTTAAACTACGATAACAAGAGGCCCCGTCTAACTACTTCGTGACTATGCGGGGCATACCCCACCTCGCCGCGCCACGAAGCGGCAATAATATTTTCACATTCCTGTGCCCCATTGCCTCCGACCTAAAGTCGGAGTGCTACGGGGTTAAGAATATGAGAACGGAAAAATATCTTAAATAAAATTTTGGCCCGAATTTAAGAAGAAGCATTACAGCGCGGTCGTCTTATAATGTTTGGGGGTGATAAATTTCAAAGAAGCATTACAGCGCGACCGCGCTTTAATGCTCCCCAATCAAAACAACAAATACCAACAACAGGACATTCTCACGTTCTGGAGAATGTGAGAATATAAAAATTTATTTTTAAAACAAAAAATAGCGAGGTGTACCCGGTAGTGAAACCCAGTATAGCTACTTCGTGATTATACTGGGTGAAACTTGTTTCTACTATCCGGACCCCGCCTCGCTGCTTGAAAATAATTTCAACCCCGTCCTATTGATTATTTTTTGATTTGTAAATAAATCTGAACTCCAACCGCAACCAACATCGCGATGGCTAAAATAAT
>DYHP01000040.1 GCA_020724105.1 Candidatus Methylomirabilis sp.
AAAAATTGAATGGCGTGAATTGGCGTAGTTATGGCGTAAAATGGCAAATTACACACGCCTGGGTCTCGGCCTTCGGCAGCCGTTGTGCGGTATCGGCGTTAAATCCTTAATGGACTGGACCAGAAAACCGTTGGCGTTTAACGCCCTGATTGCCGCCTCTCTTCCGCCGCCGACTCCCTGCACGTAAACCTTAACCATTTTTACGCCGTAAGGAGCGGCTTTGCCCGCTAAATTTTTTATAACGACGGATGCGGCGTAAGGCGTCGATTTCTTGGGACCGGAAAAACCCACTGCCCCGGCTGACGACCAAGATAGAACATTTCCGTTGTTGTCGGTTAAAGTCACGACGGTATTATTAAAAGAAGTGTGAATATAAACTCTGCCTTCACCGACTTGTCTTACGGCCTTTTTCTTTTTTGATTTCATCTCCGTCATATTTTATGGAAAAAATTTCTAAGTCTTTTGGGCTGCCGGCTTTCTGCCGCTGCCCATAGTTTTTCTGACATTGCCGCGCACGGTTCTTGAATTGGTTTTTGTCCGCTGGCCGCGCGCCGGCAATCCTTTGACGTGCCTCGAGCCGCGATAACAGCCGATCTCCTTTAATCTTTTGATGTTTGCGAGTGTGTCGCGTTTTAATTCACCCTCAACTCTGTGATTTTTCTCAATAATGTTTCTTAACCGATTCACTTCGTCTTCGGTCAGATTATTGGTGCGTTTATTTTTGTCGACTTGGGCCTGTCCCAAAATTTTGTTAGACAAAGAACGGCCTATGCCGTAAATATAGGTTAAAGCGATTTCTATTCTTTTATTCGGGAGATTAACTCCGGCTATTCTGGCCATAAATTTATCCCTGGCGCTGTTTGTGCTTGGGCGTTTTCGCGCAAATTACAAAAACGCGGCCTTTTCGCCTCACGATTTTGCATTCGCGACACATTTTTTTAACCGACGCCCTCACCTTCATATATTTATATATTTTATAGAAGCCACTCAACGCCATCACCCCGGTATCAAAGCCCGACGAGGAGTCCACACCTTATAATGGTTTTCTCTCGGAACTCGCCTCCCGCCTCCGCTAAAGCTTCGGCGGGCAAATCGGCTTTCATTGCGCCAAATCGTTTCATTTTACCCCGGCTTGATACAGGGCGGGCAACGCTATTTTACGCCAGAAATTTATAGCGTAAAGTGGCGTAGTTATGGCGTAAAATGGCGTTTCTAATAACGATAAACAATCCTGCCCTTCGTCAAGTCGTATGGCGTCATCTCAACCTTGACCTTGTCGCCCGGCAAAAGATGGATTCTGTTCAGACGCATTTTGCCGGAAAGGTGGCAAATTATCATCTGTCCGCTCTCCAATTTAACTCTAAAATTAGCGGACGGCAAGAGCTCAACCACTTCGCCGCCCACTTGTATAAACTCTTTATTAACCATGTGTTTTTGAGGCTAATTTTACGATGAAAATATATTAAAATAACGCTATATATATATTATAATAAAGAGAAAATTTTGTCAAGAGGTTATCCCAAAACCGCCTTTATTCGCCTTATGCCGGCCGAAACCGCCTCTTCTTTAACAATTTTGAAATGCCCCAACTCGCCTGCGTTCCTCACGTGCGGACCGCCGCAAATTTCTTTGGAAAAGGCCTGCCCCGACTTTAAGTCAAGGTCGTCGATGGTGTAAACCTTCACCCTTTCTCCGTATTTGTGCTCGAAAAATCCGAGAGCGCCCGATTTTTTGGCTCTCTCCACCGACATTTCCTCCATCTTTACCGGCAAATCTTTTTTAATTTGCTCGTTGACCAAGTTCTCAACTTGCTTGATTTGTTCGGTGGTCATTTTACCTTCATAAGAAAAATCAAAACGTAGTCGTTCGGCGGTAATGTTGCTGCCCTTTTGCGCGACGCGCTCGCCCAAAACTTTTCGCAACGCCGCGTGCAAAAGATGCGTGGCAGTGTGATATTTTTTGGAAATTTCCGAAGCGTCGGCTAAACCGCCTTTGAATTTTTTCTCCAAACCAGCGCGAGAAATTTTTTGATGTTTTTTAAACTCATCGTAAAAAATTTGTCTGTCAATATCAAAACCGCCTTTGCGCGCCAATTCCTCGGTAAGTTCAATCGGGAAACCGTAACTTTGATACAAATCAAAAGCCGCCTTGCCGTCAACTTTTTTCAACTTTTCAAACCGTCGCAAACCGTCGGCCACCGTCCTTTTGAATTTTTCCGCCTCGTCAATTAAAATTTTTTCAATTTCGTTATTTTTGACTTCGGGATAAAGATCGCCGTATAACTCCCTCGTCTTTTTTGCGATTTCCGAAATCCATCGCCCCGACTTTAAGTCGGGATCGCCGGAAAAATTTCTGGCGTAAACAACAGACCTCCTGATAAGCCTGCGCAGAATGTAACCCCGTTCCTTGTTTGACGGCAGGACGTCAGCGGCGGCGATAAATATTGCCGCGCGCATATGGTCAACGATGATTCTCAGAGCAGTTTTATTGCCTAAAACAAATTCATCTCTCTGATTCTTTTGTATTGCAAAACTATCGCACAGCGCATTCATTATCTCTTGAAACTCGTCAATTTCATAAACGCTTTTGCAACCGTTTAAAACCGCTACCGCGCGCTCCAGCCCCATGCCGGTATCAATGTTTTTTTGTTTGAGCGGCACATACTCATACCCGTTTCCGCGTAAATCCGCGTCGCCATCCGCCTTTATCCGCGGAGTGTTGCTTGAATTATTGATAATCTGTTTTTTATCAACGCCACTAAAAGCCTCCTTCCGCCGCTTGTTATACTGCATGAAAACATCGTTCCAGATTTCCACCCATCTTTTGTCTTTCGGGTCAAATTCCCGAGGCGATTCGCCCTCGCCCGACCAATAAAACATTTCGGTGCAGGGACCGCACGGCCCGGTTTCGCCGGCCGGACCCCACCAATTTTCTTCGCGGCCAAGATAAGCAATCCGCTCTTTGGGAATTCCTAAATTTAACCAAATTTTTGCCGCTTCTTCGTCAGCCGGGACTTCATCGCCTGCTTCACCTGAATCAGACACCTCGGAGGTGGCGGGGCCACCTCCGAGGTGGAACTGCCCCGACTTAAAGTCGGGGTCGCCAGCAAAGACCGATACTGCCAATTTTTCCTTCGGAATTTTAAGCCATTTTTTTGAAGTTAAAAATTCCCAAGACATTTCTATTGCCTCTTTTTTAAAGTAGTCGCCGAGCGACCAATTGCCGAGCATTTCAAAAAAGGTCAAATGCCAATCATCGCCAACCTCTTTTATGTCAGTGGTTCTGACGCATTTTTGGACATCAACCAACTTTTTACCGGCGGGGTGTTTTTCCCCCAGCAAGTATGGCACCAAGGGATGCATGCCAGCAGTGGTAAAAAGCACGGTTGGGTCGTTTTCAGGAATCAAAGAAGCGCCGGGTATTTCCTTGTGCCCTTTTGACTTAAAAAATTCTATATATTTTTTGCGCAATTCCGCCGTTTTCATACCCAGTATATCAACCCAGTAGTAGAATCCCCGCCCAGTATAATCACGAAGTTGCTATACCGGGCTCCGGTTCACTACTAGGCTTCGCGTTGATGGTCTCTGGAAAGGCGAAGCGAGCGCAGTGAGCGGAGAGCCCCCGCATACAATGTGCCAAACATTGTTGTACGGGATTGTATTACTGGGCTTACTTCCAAAATTATATCTTAAATACGCTTATTTTTCAATAATCCCCCCGCCTAGGCATTCGTCTTTTAAATAAAACACCGCCGACTGGCCCGGCGCCGGCGCAAAAACCGGCTTCTTGAAAATAACTTTAATCCGATTTTTCCCAAGATTTAAAATCTTTCCCAAAACAGGTTTTGATTTATATCTAATCTGAATTTCTACTTTCAGTTTTCTGCTTTTAGTTTTCATAGCAAATTTTTGATCAATCCAATGCGCGCCAGAAATAATAATCTCTCGTTTTAAAATCAACGGATTTTTCAGATTGTTAGTAACAATTATCTGATTTTTCTTTTTATCTATCTTAGCAATATAATACGGTCCCTTGCCGCCAATGCCCGCCCTTTGCCCGATGGTGTAAAAAGCGACGCCGCGATGTTTTCCAATAACTTTTCCGTCCGCGGCAACAATATCTCCTAATTTCGCGTTAATTCGCGAACTTAGAAAATCATAAAGATTGGTGGTAACAAAACAAATCTCCTGGCTTTCGGGCTTTTCCGCAGTAAGCAGTTTGAATTGCCGCGCCAAATTCCGCACTTCTTCTTTTTTTAAATCGCCAAGCGGAAAAATCAGTTTTGAAAGCTGATTTTGGTTTAGGGTATAAAGAAAATACGACTGGTCTTTGTTTTTGTCTTTGCCGCGGAGGAGATGATAAATTGGAATTTGGAATTTGCCCCGACGGGTAGTCGGGGTCCCGACCGAAGCGTCGGGAGATTTCGGAAATTGAACAAGGCGGACGTAGTGGCCCGTGGCCAAAAAATCCGCGCCGTATTTTTGGGCTAATTTAAGCAATAAATCAAACTTTATAAACTGATTGCAACGAACGCAAGGATTGGGCGTTTTGCCGCTTTTGTATTCCGAAATAAAATCGTTAATTACTTTTTTAGTGAATTCTTTTGATATATCAACCGTGTAATGCGGAATGCCTAATTTTTTGCAAACTTTTTTTGCGGACAAAATTCCCTCTTCCCCGCAACAAAGATCAACTGAATTTGTGCAATTAGTGTTTAAAAAATTAGTGGCGCAAAAGGTCTTCATCGTCAATCCAAAAACTCGAAAACCTTGTTTCTTGAGTAATGCCGCGGCCACCGACGAATCCACGCCGCCAGACATTGCCACTCCGATTGTTTCCACTTCGGAGGTGGAAATATACTTCTTTTTCATCACATTTCTTAAACTTATAACCCTACGTCCGCCTCTTCGCTCAACCATTCGGAATAATCGATTTTCCCGCTGACTTTTTGCGGAGCATCGGGCGAACCCCAAAAATTATGTTTGGCGGAAACTTGTTTGGGATAGCCGGCTGGACACGAAGACGAAGTGTCAACCATAAGCGTCTGCTTCAAGTCCACGCCGCAAAGATTCCTCATATCAAACTGCCTGTTGCCGTAGATATCGCTGTTTTCTATGTCAATCTGGTCTTCAAACGCCGCTTCAAGATAAATTCCGTAACTGCCGTTGTTTCTGAAAGCGGAATTTCTAATTCTTGCTCTGGCGCCGGATTTCAAAATCAACCCCGAGCCGTTGGAATTTTCAACCGAAACATTGTTCAAGTCGGCGATCTCGATGTTGCACCAACGATTGCCGCCGGTTAGTGTTATGCCTCCGTAATTGTCTTTTAAGCGCGTGTGGTCAATGGAAATCCGCTGCGTCTTTTTGCCGCAAGAAGATGATGTGCCAAGGCTTATGGCATTGTTAGCGAAATAGATACGGCTATGAGAAATTGTAATTCTGGAACCGTCAACATCCGTCCCGCTCACGTTTCTTATCCCTCCCCAATCATTGCTTTGGGGCGCGGAGGAATCTCCGTCGCCGTTTGTGTCGCCGTAAAATCTGTCGTCCTTTATTGAGGTCAAAATCACGGGGTCGTCTTTCGCGCCCAAAATTTCAAACGAACCCCAAACAAGAATTTCAGTCGGACGATAATAATTCCATGACCAATACGGCGGGCCGAATTTTATCACCACGCCCGGCATAATTTTCAAAAGACCTTGGTTTTTTATTTGGACGTACGAACCGATGTAATAAGGATTTTTGTCAGCCGTAAGAGTCAATTCATCATTGATTTCCGAAGGGATGTAAGTGATATGCTGTAAGAGGTTTCCTTCTTTTTTATATTCTTTCGGCGTCGTCACGACGAGCGTATTGGAAAGTTCCGACCAAGCGAAACCGTTCCAAGTTTTTAAAGCAAAACAATATTCTTTTCCCGCCTTAAGATTGCTGATTTCCATGTTCTCCGTTGTTCCTTCCGCTTGCGGCGCAAAATCCAAATCAACTTTTTCCGCCTGCGACCAATCGATGTTCAATAAACAAAGGCTGGGGATCGTTGTTTCCTCATACCTTAAATCATATTTTGAATCTTCTCCGAGATTGGCGTTTTTAGGCGCGGTAAATTTCAAAGTTAAACCCAATGGCATGGATTTGTGCCAAACCACGCTCAAATCAATTACTTCTCCCGGCTTGACCAAATCGCTTTGGCGCGGTTCGGGCAAACTTTGGGAATTTTGCGGTTCGGGATTTGTCCGCAAAACAAAATCCGCGGCGTTATTGTCGCCGTCAAATCCATTGCCCAAAATCTCGTCCTCGCCGTTAAAATTCATTGATTCAGCGGTTGAATTTGCGTTCGCCTTTCGTTCCAAAGAAAATCCTTTAGGAATATCGGCTGTGGGCGCGCCTTCAAAAGTCGAAGAAGAAGACTGGTCGCCCCAACCGACCTTATCCATAATCTCGCCGTCTTGACTGTAAAGAATCAAACTATTGTTGCTTGCCAGCGATTCTTTGGCGCTGTAAACCGCGTCGGGCGTAATGTTATGTTTGTAATCCGACGGATGAACGATTAAATAAAATCCAAGGGGCGGGATTGTTGCGTTGTCGGGAAATGGCCGCAATAGATAGGACTTGGGATTTCCCGCAGCGGTAAATGGCCTTAATTTCCAACCCGACAAAGACACGGCGTCCGAAGTCGGATTATAAAGTTCAACAAATTCGTCATTTACCTCAGTGGCGCCGGAAATTTTAATTTCGGAAATCAAAATGTGGGGCAAAAGTATTTCATATTCCGCTTCGCGCCAATCGTTTACATTGCCCGCCTCGTCTCTGGCGCGGATTTTGAATTTATATTTATCTTTGTTCTTTTTTGACGGCGGGGTAAAAGCAAAAATGCTGGAAGTCGCGGACTCAAAAATATTTTCAAAATCTCCGCCGTTGAGCGAGTGAGACAATTCGTAAAAAATACTTGAAGACGCGCGGCTGTCTTTCGCTTGCCAAGAAAAATTCAAATTATTTGCCGCGTCTTTTACGACTTCAAACGACAAAATTTCGGGCGGCGTTTGGTCTATGATTATTAAAATTGAAACTGTTTCACTTTGGTTTGCCGCTTCATCGAAAGCAGAAACTTCAATTTTGTGTTCGCCTTCGCCAAGTTCCAATTTTTTATCCCATTTGTCCGGCGCATCGAAAGAAAGCAAATTATAAGAGTCGCCACTGTCTATAACGAATTGGATTCTTGTTGCGTCTTCTGATTTTGTGCCGGCGAGATTGATTGTGAAATCATTAGTTAAAAATTCTGCAGGGGCTGGCGCGGTTATTTGGGGCGCTTGAGGCGGAGTTGTGTCGGGAAGCGGGGTTGGCGGCGATTCGGGCTG
>DYHP01000041.1:0-6579 GCA_020724105.1 Candidatus Methylomirabilis sp.
GGCCTTGAGGCTACTTTAGACGCTTTTCCCCACAAACGCCCAAAACTCTTTATCTCTGGAAAAAGAAACGCAAAGAAGGAGGCGTAGAATCTCTAAACGACAAATCCCGTTCCCCTCAAACCAGACGCAAACGCCTCTGGCCAGACGAAATAATCTTTGAAATCAAGAGATTGCGCTTTAAGCGCCCCAATTTAGGCAAAGAAAAACTTCATCCCTTGCTTTTGAAATTCTGTTCAGAGATTAAAAATGCCCTCGGAGTCTAAAATAGGGTGGCCTTATACAAACTATTGACTTTTTAAAACGGAGGGGGTAATATAAAATCGTCACTTTTCGCAACTGACTACCCCGAAGTAGAACTCGCTTTGCTCGTTCACTACGGGGCAGGCGAGTTGCGTTAAGTTGCTTCTATAAAATAAGTTGCTTTTATAAAATATGTACGCAGTCATAAAAACAGGAGGCAAGCAATATTTAGTCAAAGAAGGCCAAGAAATTAAAATTGAGAAACTCGATAAAAAGCCGGGCGACAAAGTTGAATTTGACGCGCTTTTGGTTTTTGACGACAAAGGCGAAAAAGTTGAAATCGGCAAACCGAAAGTGGAAAAAGCCAAAATTTCCGGCAAGGTTTTGGCGGAAGCGAGAGCCAGAAAAGTCGCCGTGATTAAATTTAAAAGAAAAACTAGGTATAAAAAGCACATCGGGCACAGGCAGTGGTTCACGAAAATCAAGATTGGTCAAATAATTACCTAATTATTCTCCTTGTTATTCTCCATTATTCTCCTTAATTCTCCTTAATTTTTTCCTCCACTCTTTAGACTTTCTATACTCTTGAGTATGGGAGTGCGCTGGGAGTTGGAGTTTTGTGAAATTTTAAAAAAAATGACCCTTTTGCGAGGGTCATTTTTACTTGTAGGATTTCGTCCATCCTCGAGGATTTACGAAATCCTTAAATTCGGATTTACGAAATCCACCAGTTCGAGTAAGCGACGCCTTAACCCGAAAATCACTGCGAGTCCTGAAAGCCGTTCGGTTTCTTTTGCCGTAATATTTTCTGGAATGATTCTTCATGTTGTGTAGAGGTTTCCACCTCCGAGGTGGAAACTAACGTAGACCTTCTTGGTTTCTTCAATCATACGTTCCAGCGAAAATTTTTCTTGCGCGGCGAGAAAGGCGCGCATGCCCAAATTTTCGGCGAATTTCCGGTTTTTTGCGAGTTCATCGATTTTTTCCGCAAGGATTTTTGAGTTTGCCGGCGGCACCAAAATTCCGCTTTTGCCGTTTTCAATCATTTCGGGGATGCCGCCGACGGTCGTTGTTATAATCGGCAAGCCGGCGTGCATCGCTTCAATTAAGGCGTATGGAAATCCTTCTTTAAGCGACGGCAAGACGAACAAATCGAACGCTTTAAGGTATTTTTGCGCCTTTGGCACTTCACCCAGGAGGAACACTTTATTGCTTAATTTGTATTTTTCAATCAGGGATTCAAGTCTTTTTTTCTCCGCGCCTTCGCCGATGATGTAGAATTTTGGAGCGAAGCGGAGATCCCGTCGGATGACGGAGTAGATTTTAGTTGCGGCTTCAATCAGATATGTTAATCCTTTGCTTTCATAAAAATTCGCCACGGTTACGACGGCAAAATCGTCTTTGTTGATATTAAAATTCTGCCGCACCGCTTCTTTTTCTATAAATTCCGGCGGCTTCATCCCGTGTTCTATCAAAAAAGTATTTTTTAGTTTTGAAAGGCGGAATTTTAAAGAGATGTTTTTTTCTTTTTTAGACAATACTATCGTCGCGTTTCTGAATCTTCCGCCAAACCACTCCGCCGTAAAATAAATCAATTTTTTAATAATTCCTAAAGGTTCCAAGAATACCCAGCCGTGAACTGTATAAACAGTTTTTAAGTTACGGCCCTCGGCCTTAAGTTTGTAAGTTCGTAAGTTCGTAAGTTTTGCGGCGATCGAACCCAAAACACCGGCTTTGGAGCTGTTGAGATGAACGATATCAGGTTTTTCCTTTTTGATTAAATTTACAATTTCAAAAATCGCCAAAATGTCTTTGATTGGGTTTATCTGTCGGCAAAGGTATTTTAACCGGCGCGTTTTAATTTCTTTTTTCTCGCATTTTCTCAAGAGCGCCGGAATTTCATCCGACTGGCCCGCCGCGACAACAACCTCAAAATCATTTCGCAAATTCTTTGCGAGGTCGTAAATATACCTCTGCGCGCCGCCCCACTCGGCCTGGGTTACGATGTAGAGAATTTTAATTTTAGACATATCTTGTTTCTTATTGATTAAGATAACTCTTGCTAAAACACCAATATTATTATATTATCTAAATATAAGATTTACAAATAATTTCTATAAATTTCTATAAATTTTATGTTTGGACAACTTCAAAATAAGACAATTTTAGTCACTGGCGGAGCCGGGTTTGTCGGCTCGCATTTGTGTGAACGGCTTTTAGGGTTGGGGGCGAAGGTGATTTGTTTTGACAATTTAAGCACTGGCAGAGTCCGCAATCTGTCTTTTGCTTACGACGCCCAAAACGCCGCATCCACCAATCCGAATTTCGTGTTTATTCAAGGCGACGTGAATGTTGCCGATGACACCAGGCAGGTATTTTTGAGTTACCCGATTGATTATGTTTTTCATTACGCCGCCGTGGTCGGCGTCAAGCGCGTTTGGGAAAAGCCGTTTGCCGTTTTTAAAGATATTGAGGGGTTTAACAACATTTTGGATTTAAGCGTGATGCGCGGGATAAAAAAGGTTGTTTTTTCGTCTTCTTCCGAAGCGTACGGCGAACCGGTGGAAAGATTTGAGAGAGAGGACGGCATTCACAATCCGGGTTCCCGCGACGCTTACGCTTTAACAAAATTGGTTGGAGAAAATTTGTTTTTGGGTTATTACGAAAAATACAAGCTGCCGGCCACGGTTTTAAGATTTTTTAATGTTTACGGCCCGAAACAGGAATCGTCGGCTTACGGATTTGTTGCCGGCGTGTTTATCAAGCAGGTTTTGGAAGGAAAAAGTCCGACCGTCTTCGGCGACGGCAAACAAACGCGCGATTTTGTTTATGTTGATGATAACATTGAGTTGGCCATCCGGGCGCTTTTATCGGATAAAACCAACGGCGAGGTGATAAATATCGGAAAAGGAAAACCGACCGCGATTTTGGAATTGGCGGAGCAGATTATAAAAATCTCCGGAAAAGATTTAAAGCCAGAATTTTTGCCGGCGCGTCCGAACGACATTAAATATCGTTGCCCGGACATTACCAAAATGAAACGGCTTTTGGACCAGGAACCGCAATTTAGTTTGGAAGAAGGTCTTAAGAGAACTTTTGATTGGTATAAAGACAATTATTCAAGGTCTGTTTAGCATTGTTTCGCCTTTTTGTTTAGCGTAGTTTCGCGATTAGAAGTTTCGTTTTATCGCTGAACCACGCCCCCCACACCAATTTTACCACAGAATCTTCTAATTTTGCCTGAGATTGTTGAAGGCTGGTTCAGGCCCCACGACTCCGCCCCGATGGATATCGGGACTTCGCTCAGGGAATAAAAGGAGTTCTACGGAAAAATTGGTGTGGGGGCACGCGGAATTTTACGCTAAATTACGCAAAAATGAGTAAAACCATTATAGTACTTTCTTGCTTTTACGAGCCGTATATTTCAGGGGCAGAGCGGTTCGTTAAAGAAATCACAGAACGGTTAATTTCAAATTACCGTTTTATTATTATTACATCAAGGATTAAAATCCGAAATCCGAAATTTGAAATCCGAAACATCGGCGGTAATGAATATCTAATAAAAAGAGTCGGATTCGGCTCCAGATTCGATAAATGGCTGTACCCGATTTTGGCGCCGATTGCGGCCTTATTCGTGCATATTCGTGAAAAAAAAATAGTGGCGGTTCACGCGGTAATGGAAAGCTATGCCGGAATCGCTTTGATGATTTATAAAAAATTAAATCCGAAAGCAAAAACCATTTTGACTTTGCAGAGCGGGGATTTGGATGAAAAAGCGGCGCAAGGCAAATTTCCCGCTTGGCTTTGGAAAAAAATTCATACTGCGCCGGATTATCTTACGGCAATCAGTTCGTATTTAAAAAATCGCGCGGTTAAACTTGGTGTCCCAGAAAATAAAATTTCAATTATTCCAAACGGTGTTGACCTAAAGAAGTTGGAAATTGGATATTGTCCCGATTCCATCGAGGACTCTCGACGTTGTCGGAGGAAATTGGAAATTTCGCCTCGGCGCATTGTTTGTGTTGCTCGTTTATCACCTGAAAAAGGATTGGAATATCTGCTTGACGCTTTACCGCTTGTAAAAAGAGAATTTGGAGACGTGGAGTTGGTGTTGATTGGCGGCGGGATTTTGGAAAATGATTTGAGGGCGCAGGCAAACCAACTGGGGATTTCTGATTCGGTATCTTTCTTGGGAGCGCAAAGGCACGAGGCGGCATTGGCCGAAATGGCAAGAGCGGAAGTCTTTGTCTGTCCGTCGCTTGCCGAGGGATTGGGGATTGTTTTTATTGAAGCGCAGGCAGTCGGCGTGCCGGTTATCGGCACGAATGTCGGTGGTATACCCGACGTGATAAAAGACGGCGAAACTGGCCTTTTGGTTCCGCCGCGCTCAAGTCGAGCCATTGCCGACGCGGTGATTAAAATTTTTCAAAACAAAGAATTGGCGCATAAATTGGTTGGGGGAGCGAAAAAAGAATTGCACAGGTTTGATTGGGACAGAATTGCGTTTCAGGTATCAGAAATTTATAACTTATAAATTAATTTGTGGAATCTGTGAATAAAAATCTGTGGTTGAATAAAAAGGTGCTTATTATGGGCTTGGGTTTAAATTCGCAGGGCAGCGGCGTTTCGGCAGCCAAATTTTTTGCGTCATCTGGCGCCAAAGTTACGGTTACGGATTTGAAAACGGAAAAAGAACTTGCGCCGAGCATAAAATTACTCAAAAATTTTCCCATGAAATTTGTTTTAGGCAAACATAACAAAGAAGATTTCACAAATGTCGATTTGATTATAAAGAATCCCGGCGTACGGCAAGATTCGCCGCATCTTCAAATTGCCAAGAAAAATGGCGTTAAAATTGAAAGCGATGTCAGTATTTTTTGGAAACTTTGCCCGGCGCCGATTATCGGCATTACCGGCACGCGGGGGAAAAGCACGACAACCGCTTTAATCGGCGAGATGTTAAAAAAGGGAAATCCCCCCCAACCCCCCTTTATTAAAGGGGGGAGAGGGGGGATTTTCGTTGGCGGAAATATCCAAATTTCTCCGTTAAATTTTATTGATAAAATCAAACCTAACTCGAAAGTTGTCTTGGAATTATCAAGCTGGATGTTGGAGGACTTATTTATACCCACTTTCTCCTCTTGTCCCGACGCCCCGTTCGGAATAGAGAGAGTTGTCCGCCCGAGGCGGACCCGCCTTGGGCGGGGAGGGGGTTATTTCTCCCCCTATCCCGACGAAGTCGGGATAGGGGGAGTTAGAGGGGGTCCGCGCATTGCGGTTTTGACTAATTTAATGCCCGACCATTTGAATACTTATAAAAGTTTTAAAGTTTATATTAAGACGAAAGCATTAATTTTCCAAAATCAAACAAAAAAAGATTTTGCGGTTTTAAATTATGACGACAAAGAAGTGGAAAAACTTTCTAAAAATATCAAAGCCAAAAAAATTTGGTTTTCCTCTCATTCTATCATTCCCCGATTTAATCGGGGAATCCACAGAATATCTGTAAAAAATAAAGAAATTTATTTTGATAAAGAAAAAATTGCTTCCTTAAAAGAAGTTGCGTTATTGGGCAAACATAATATTTCAAATATTTTGGCTGCCGTGGCGGTGGCAAAACTTGAAGGCGTTTCAAATCAAAGTATCGCCAAAGTTTTAAAAAGTTTCAAAGGTTTGCCGAACCGGCTAGAATTTGTCCGCGAAGTCAGGGGTATAAAATTTTATAATGACACAACAGCGACAATGCCGGAAGCGACAATGTGCGCCTTGCGCGCACTGTCGCAAATCCGAAATCCGAAATCCGAAATCCGAAACATCATTTTAATCGCCGGCGGGGCGGACAAAAAATTGGATTATAAAAAATTGGGGCAAGAAATAAAAAAATACTGCAAAGCGGTAATATTATTCAAGGGAGAAGCAAGTAAGAAGATTGCCCGCCAATTGTCGGTTGTAAGTCGTAAGTTGTTAGTTTTGAAAGATGCGCTGACAATGAAAGGCGCGGTTAAAAATGCCGTAGAATTGGCCAAAAAAGGCGATATTATTCTTCTTTCGCCCAGCGCGGCAAGTTTCGGATTATTTCAAAACGAATTTGACCGAGGGGAGCAATTTGTAAAAAAGATTAAGAAGTTATAGAGAATCATTTTAAACTAAAAGTTTAGATTAAAAGATAGTTTAGATTAAAAGATAAGCTTAAAAGATGGTTTAGATTAAAAGATAAGCGCGAAAAAGAAGGGTGACCGCCCCGCAAATTTGCAACGCTGTCGCCCCTTAAATTTGCGGGGCCTTAAACTTAAATTTGCGGATTAGATTAATAAAGTTATAATCTACCATCCCTATTTT
>DYHP01000041.1:6589-7304 GCA_020724105.1 Candidatus Methylomirabilis sp.
AGATGGGGGATTTATTGTAAATTGAACTTTCGGAGCAAATCTTTTTCGTAATTTATACTTTCTACCACCAGATACCGCACATTTATTTTTAAACCGATTTCCTCTATTAACCAATCTAGCGCTTTTGGAATTTGATGAGGAAACACCCAAACGCTTTCTTGAAGTTGTTCAAAGCCGAGTTCCTTTAATTTATTTCTTAAGAAATCTCTGCGTTTCTTGTATTTTTCCGGAATATCAAAAATTAAGATTCGCCACTTGCCGTCCCATTTTTGCGGCGAGATTTTTTTAAATTCTAAAAGATTGGTCATATTTTGACCTTTCTTTGTTAGGATGAAAAATTCTTGGTCACTCTTTTTAATTTTTTGGATAAAGTCACCCTTTTCTAATCTTTGCGTTAAACCGAGCAATTCCGACGGTCTCACTCCCTTATAAGGTGTGTTTAAAAAATTCATCACCATCATTTCGCCGCAAGCGGCGAAATGAAGAAGTATCTCATTGGCCAAATTTTTATTGAAATTTAAAAATTTGCTTAAACGTTTTGTTTGTTTGCCCACATTAAAAGATTTTGATTAAAAAGTAGATGCGAATTAAAAGGGTGACCGCCCCGCAAATTTGCAACGCTGTCGCCCCTTAAATTTGCAAACTTTTATTGTATAACGTCTTGCGGATAAAAGAAGTTGCCGAAGGCAATTTGGGGAAATCTTTGATTTCCCTT